>NZ_CAHJWW010000004.1 GCF_903643035.1 Sphingomonas bacterium
GAGCGGCCCGGTGGCCCGCCGGGCGAGCCGCGCCGCCAGCCGCCGGTGGCGCTGGAGGACATCCCGGCCGACGCCACCGACGTCCATCTGGTCGAGAGGGTAGGCCGGGTCGAGACTTTCGTCACCGCCGGGCCGCCCACCACGACGGTGTTCCGGCCGGCAGGCAGGGGGCTGGAGCTCGAGCCGATCACCCACCCCAACGCGGTCGTCGCGGGTGAGATGGCGCGCTTCCGCTTCTTGGTCGACGGAAAGCCGGCCGCGGGCGTCAGGGTGACGGTGCTGGCGGGCGGCGACCGCTATCGCAACGACGCGGGCGCCCGCGTGATGACGGCCGGGGCCGACGGCATCGTCGCGGTGACGTGGCCCGCGCCCGGCATGTACTGGCTGGGCGCGGAGGCCGAGGACCGTGCTCCCGCCGAGAAGCGCGCGGAGGTGCGGCGGATGAGCTATGCGGCGACCCTGGAAGTGATGACGCCCTGAACTTGCCGGAGCTGAACTTGCCGGAGCGCGTGATGGAGCCGAGGATCGCGCTGCCGCCGACCGTCTCGCCGGTGGCGCTTCGGCGCTGCGATTCGGGGATGTCGGTATCGGCGATGGCAGGATCGGCGCTCGGGACCACGTGGCGGGTGCGGTTGGTCGCGCATCCGGCCACCGCCATCGACCGGCTGCGCGCCACCATCGACACGCGGCTCGCCGACATCGTCGCCGAGATGAGCCAGTGGAAGCCGGATTCACTGCTGTCGCGCTTCAACCGTGCGCCGGCGGGGACGTGGATGACGCTTCCGCCGGACTTCGCGACGGTGCTGGCCACCGCGCTGGCGATCGCGGAGCGGAGCGACGGAGCGTTCGATCCCACCCATGGGCGCGCTGCGGCGCTGCTGGGCCACGGCGCCATGACGGTCGCCGGGGCGCCGACGGCGGCGGCACTGGACGAGGCGCGTGTGGCGGCCGGGTGGCGGCGGCTCGTCTGGGAGCCCGGCCGCCGCCGCCTGCGCCAGCCCGGCGGGCTGTGGCTCGACTTCTCCGGCATCGCCAAGGGCTTCGCCGTCGACGCGGTGGCGGATCTGCTGCGCGAGCAGGGGTTCGACGACGTGCTGGTCGATATCGGCGGCGAGCTCGTCGGGCGCGGACTGAGGCCGGACGGACGCCCCTGGTGGGTCGATGCCGAGCTGCCGCCCGGCATCGTGCTGCCGCCGCTGCGGATCGGGCTGCACGATCAGGCGGTCGCCACCTCCGGCGACTACGTACGGCGTGGCCATACCATCGATCCCGGGACCGGCCGTTCGCTCGCGTCGGACGTCGCCTCCGTCAGCGTGATCCATGCCAGCGCGATGCTGGCCGACGCCTGGGCGACCGCGCTGACGGTGCAGGGACCGGTTGCCGCGTTGGCGACGGCGACCCGCGACCGGCTGGCGGTCCGCATCGTTCGGCGCGAGCGCGGCCGCGCATCGGAAACGCTGAGCCCCGCGTTGCACGGGATGACGGAGGGCTGACTCGGCGGGATCGCGCCATGCGGCGAGCGTCCAATCGGTTCAGTAGATCATTGCATAGGCCGCCTGGCACATCCCGATGAGCGCCAGAACAAACAGATTGGCCCCGATCACGAGGCGAAGGTCCGAACCACCGTCTACCGCCCGCCCGTCGACATCGCTCCGCATCGTCGTCCCTCCTGTCTTCCCATGGACAAGACGACGCGAACGCCAACTACCCGCAACGACCTGGTAACCTTTCCCGATCGCGGTATCTGCCACCGGGCCTGGACAGGATCGCGGCCCGGCTAGGATGGAGTCGCGATCGCCGCGTTGATCTCGGCCTGCTTCGCGTCGCGCAGCGCGCCGCAATGCCGGATCGTCTCTACCGTCCGCTCGAACTCCAGCACGCCGGCGTTGGCGGCGCGCACCTTGGGTCCGAGCGTCCGGTCCAGCCGGTCGGCCCTGTCCACGCCGCATTGCAGGGCGAACATGCCGGGCAGGCGGCTGGTCGTGAAGATGCCGTTGCCGCCCGCTGCCAAGGTGGCGTAGTTGGCGAGGATCCAGTCGCCCGCGATCCCGGTCGTCTCGGGCGTCCCGGCCAGGCCGGCCAGCAGCTGCAACCGTTCGAGCGACCGCAGCCGCGGGTCCCGGAAGCCCAGCAGCCACTGCGCCACGTCGGCGCGGCCGGTGGTGCCGATCGCGCCGATGGCGGCGCTGCGGAACGATGCGTCCTCGCTCGCCAGCGCGCGCGCCATCATGGTCCGGGACGCCGGCAGGCCGCCCTGCTCCAGCACGACGCCCAGCGCCGGCGCGACGATTGCGGGATCGAGCGCGGTCCGGTCGCCGGCCAGATAGGCGTTCGCCGCCACGGCCATCCGCGCCCGGAGCGCAGCGTCCTGCGCCTCGCCCGCCAGCAGGGAGAGAAGCTCCTGGCGCAGCTTCTGCCGGTCCGGCGCGTCGGCGGCATAGGCGCCGGCCTTCAGGTCGCCGCCGAGCGAGGCGAGCCGGGGCGCGTAGATCGCGGCCACCAGCGCGCGATAGGCGGGCATCGTCGCGGGCGTCAGGAACCCGTGCCGCCGCCACGAGGCGAGATGACCCGCCGGCTCCAGCGCCACCTCGGAGTTCGGGTTGCCCGCCATTGCGCGGGCGGCGTCGACGATCCAGCCGGCCGGCGCGGTGCCGGCGCGGAAGGCGGCGTAGAGGCTGTCGTCGCTCGCCAGCGCCTCGCCGGCGTCCAAGCCCGCCCCTTGCGCGATCAGCGCCTTCCAGTCGGCGGGAGCGAGGTCGAAGCGGTAGTAGCCGGTGCCGCCGGCGTTGGGCATGATGACGTCCGCGGGGGCCGCGTCGATCGTCATGGTCGGCCGGTCCAGCAGCGTGCAGGCCCGCGTCGTGCCGGTGCGGACGCACAGCGGGATCGTCCACCGTTCCGGCGACGGACGGCTGCCGAGATAGCCGTAGCGCGACTGGGTCGCGACCAGCCGCCCGCCGTCCCGCCGGATCGAGACGACGGGAACGCCCTGCTGGTCGACGAAGCTGCGCATCGCCGCGACGACGCGCGGGTCCCGCGCCGAGTCGGCGAGCGCCTGGAAGAACTGATTGGAGGTCGCGTTGCCGTACTGGTGGCGGGACAGGTGCAGCCGCACGCCCGCCTTGAAACGGTCGTCGCCCAGATAGGCGGCGATCATCGTGATGACCTGCCCGCCCTTGCCGTAGGTGATGGTGTCGAACGCGTCGTCGATCTGCGCGTTGGTGGCGATGTGCTGGTGGATCGGGCGCCCGACCTCCAGCGCGTCGGTGTTCATCGCCGAGAAGCCTTCCGCGATGCCGCCGACGCCGATGTTCAGCTCGGGTCGCCACTCGTTGCCGATGCGGTAGCCCATCCAGTTGGCGAAGCTCTCGTTCAGCCAGGTGTCGTCCCACCAGGCGGGCGAGACGAGGTCGCCGAACCATTGGTGCGACAGCTCGTGCGACACCACCATGCCGAAGGTCTGCCTGCTCCGGGTCGGTGCCTTGCCGTCGAGCAGCAGGATGCCGTCGCCATAGATGTCCGCCCCGGCGTTCTCCATGGCCCCCGGCATCACCGGCGAGCCGATCTGGTCGAGCTTGGGGAAGGGGAACGACTGGCCGAAATACCGTTCCAGCAGCGACACGATGCGCGGAGTTTCCGCCATCGCATAGTCCAGCCTGCCGGCCTGAGCCCCCGTCGTCACCACGCCCAGCGGCAGCCGCGTCAGCCGCTCCGCGTCGACGGGCACGGCGCCGGTCGGATGCAGGAACGGCCCGGTGACCATCGCCACCAGATAGGTCGGCAGCGGCTTCGTGACCTGGAAGACGTGTCGTTCCAGTGCTCCGACCGTCGTGACGCTCGCCTCGGGCGCGTTGCTGACCGCCTTGTTGCCTGGCGCGGTGGTGATCGAGATGGCGAACGGCGTCTTGTAGCCGGGCTCGTCGAACGAGGGAAAGGCGGCGCGCGCGTCGATGCTCTCGAACTGCGTCCAGCTGTACCAGGTGCCGGCGACGTTGATCCGGTAGAGTCCCGACGGATTGCTGCCGAACGCGGCATCATAGTCGAACGTCAGCGTAATCGGTCCGCTCACCGGTTCGGGGAAGTCGAGCCGCACCACGCCGGTCGGATCGACCTGCGTGTAGGCGACCGGCATCGTCGTCCCGCCCACCGTCGCGACCGAGCGCGACACGGCAAGGTCGCGGCCGTGCATGTAGAGGTGCGTCGTCGGCGCCTTCACCGTCACGTCGATCTCGTCATGACCGGTGAAACGCGGACGATCGGGCAGGATCGTCATGTCCAGCCGATAGGCGGTGGGCGTCGCGGCATCGGCCAGCCTGCCGAGCGGCACGGACGGGTCCGCCGTCGCGGCGAGTGCGCCGCTCGCGCAGGTGAGGAGCAGGGCAGCGAGCAGCGGGCGCATCGGCGGTTCCATCTTGCAGGGAGAGGCGACGGAGTAGGGCGACGGCGGCGGCCGGACAAGCTGCCCCGACGGTCGTGCCGCCCCTTCGATAATTTCCGGCGGGCGCGTCCCCGGAAGCTGCTATGCCATGCGCCCAGACCGTTCGAAGAGGAGATGGAACCGTGGCCAAGAGCCAGCAAAAGTCCAACAAGGAAGTCCGCAAGCCCAAGGCGGAGAAGCCGGCCAAGCAAAACGCGTCGAACCCGTCGACCAAGGGAAAGGCGTCGGATGGCACGCCGCCGAAGGGCTAGCGCGGCCGGGCGAGGGGTCCGGGCGGAGGAGGCGTCGCCGCCGCGCCCGGATCGTGCCGTCGGGTGATCGTCACGCCCGATCCCATCGGCCCCGGGCAGGAGAGTGTGTGGGCATACCCGCGCCCGGCGGTCGCCGAGCCGAGCGGTCGGCACGTCCGGATCGAGCATCGCGGGCGCGTGATAGCCGACACGCGGGCCAGCATCCGCACGATCGAGACCAGCCATCCGCCCAGCTACTACGTTCCGCCCGCTGACGTCCTCGCGTCCGTGCTGCGCCGGTCGGCGCACCGCTCGTTCTGCGAGTGGAAGGGACATGCGGTCTATTGGGATCTCGTGACGGACGGGGCCGTCCTTTCCGACGTCGCCTGGAGCTATCCGTCGCCGACCCGCGCGTTCGCGATGCTGCGCGATCACCTCGCCTTCTATGCCGCCCCGCTGGACGCCTGCTCCGTGGATGGCGAGCGCGTGGCGCCGCAGCCGGGCGGCTTCTACGGCGGCTGGATCACATCCGACCTGGCAGGGCCATTCAAGGGCGTGCCGGGCAGCCGCTACTGGTGACCGACCCTATGTGACCGGCCCCGTGTAATTGATCGCCTGCCGTGACGGCGAGCGGCTTCGGGACTATTTCCGCGCCTTGCGAGCGGCGAAGCGGGCATCGCGCGCCGCCTTCATCTCCGCTGCACTGGCCGGCTTCAGCCGGGCGGCCTTGAGCTCGGCCGCCGCCGCCGCCGCCGCGATCGCCGCCGCGACGATCGCCGCCTTCTCGGCCTTCAGCGCCGCACGGGCCTCCGCCCTTGCGGCCCGCTCGTCGGCGAGGACCTGCTCACGCGCTTCCCAGGCCCGGCGCTGCTCAGCCATCAGCGCCTCGTCGACCGGCGGCCTCGCCTTGAGCTGGTCGAGCGCCTTCTGCTTGGCTTTCCCGGCCAACGCCGCGCGATCCTGGAAGGTGGGAGTTTTGAAGGAAGCCACTCAATTGTCCTTTGGGGCGAACGCCTTGTCGAGCGTGCCATCTATCCGGCGGCCCTTGCGCTTTCAAGCTCGCGCGAGGGCGATCCGGCAGGTTCGTCGCACCGTCACCAACCTGTCGTCGAACCGTCGCCGAACCGCAACGAAGCGGCATTACGACGCCGGATCGGGCAAGCAGGGGATGACAGATGCGATACACGCTCGTGCGACAAGTCGGAAGCGCCTCGGTGCTGACCCTGGCCATGGCCCTGACATCGGGTGCAGCGCACGCCCAGACGGCCGACCTGGCGGCCGCATCGTCAGCCGACCCGGCGCCCGCCGCCGCCGACGCGCCGCAGACCGACGCACAGCCGCAGGACATCGTGGTGCTGGGGTTCGGTCGCAGCCGGCAGGTGCAGACGGTGACGGCGGACGACATCGCGCTGCTCACCCCAGGCACCAGCCCGCTCAAGGCGGTCAGCAAGCTGCCGGGCGTCTCGTTCCAGGCGGCGGACGCGTTCGGCGCCTATGAATGGGCGGTGCGCATCTCGCTGCGCGGCTTCAACCAGAACCAGCTCGGCTTCACGCTGGACGACATCCCGCTCGGCGACATGAGCTACGGCAACGACAACGGCCTGCACATCAGCCGCGCGATCATCTCGGAGAACGTCGGCCGGGTGGAAGTGGCGCAGGGCGCAGGCGCGCTCGCCACCGCGTCCACGAGCAATCTGGGCGGCACGCTGCAGTTCTACAGCGCGGCGCCGCGAGACCGCGCGGGGGTCGAGGTGTCGGGGACCGGCGGTTCGGACTCGACGTACCGGGCCTATGTCCGGCTCGACTCGGGCGATCTGACGGGCGGCGGCCTGCGCGGCTATGTCAGCTATGCATATCTCACGACCGACAAATGGAAGGGCTATGGCCCGCAGCGCCAGCATCAGGCGAACGCCAAGCTGGTTCAGGACCTGGGGCCGCTCGGCAGCATCTCGGCCTTCTTCAACTTCTCCGCCCGACGCGAGACGGACTATCAGGACCTGACGTTCGACCTGTTCAACCGGTTGGGCCAGAACGCGGCCTACCGCGTCGACAACATCCGTCCCGACTACGCGCTGGCCGAGCGGCTGGCGCGCGCCTATCAGACGGGCGGCGCGTTTCCCGCGCCGTACCAGAACGTCGACGACGTCTATTACGACGCCGGCGGCCTGCGGAACGACTATCTGGCCGGCGCGACGTTCGACGCGCATCTGGCGCCGGGCCTCGTGTTCAAGACCACCGGCTATTACCATCGCAACCGCGGCCAGGGTTCGTGGATCACGCCCTATGCCGCGACCCCGACCGGCGCGCCCGATGCGAACGGCGACCCGATCGCCAATCCGGCTCCTCTGTCGTTCCGCACCACGGAATACGCCATCCACCGCGGCGGCGTCGTCTCGACGGCCAGCTACGAGACAGGGCCGAACACGCTGGAGATCGGCGGATGGTACGAAAGCAACGCCTTCGACCAGGCCCGCCGGTACTACGGGCTGGGAGCGACGGCGCCGGGGCGCGAGACGCTCGAGTTCCAGGCCAATTCCTTCTTCACTCAGTATGAGGGCAAGTACGACACCCGGACGATGCAGTACCACGTCTCGGACACGCTGAAGCTCCTGAACGACGCGCTCGTCATCAACGGCGGCTGGAAGGGGGTGAAGGTCGACAACACCGCCCGTGTCACCGTCGGCCCGCTGGCGAGCGGACGCATAGGCGCGACCGACTGGTTTCAGCCCCAGGTCGGGGCCGTGTTCCACGCCGGGCCGATGGTGGAAGTGTTCGCCGACTATACGCAGAACATGCACGCCTTCGTCTCCGCACTGACCGCCGGGCCGTTCTCCACGACGCAGGTCGGGTTCAACGCGCTGCTGGGCAATCTGAAGCCCGAGACGTCGCGCACCTATGAAGGTGGGCTGCGCTTTCATCAGGGGCCGTTGCAGGCGTCGGCCGTCGGATATTACGTCAACTTCGACAACCGGCTCGCCGCTTTCGCCAACGGATCGGGCATCGTCGGCAACCCCTCGATCCTCAGCAACGTCGGCAGCGTCCACACCTATGGCGCGGAGGGTACGGTCAACTATCGCCTGATGAGCGACCTGTCCGTATTCGCCAACTATTCGTACAACCACTCCAAATACGCCAACAACGTCCTGAACGGGAACGGGTCCGTATACGCCTATACCCAGAACAAGTTCGTCGTCGACGCGCCAGAGCACATGGCGAAGGCCGAACTGGTCTATGACAATCGCTCGCTCTTCGCCCGCGTGAACGGCGACTACATGTCGAAGCGGTATTTCTCCTATGAGAACGACCTAGTCGCCAACGGCCGCTTCCTCGCCAACGCGAGCATCGGCTATCGCTTCGCCCACGAAGGCCCGATGCACGACGTCACGATCGAGTTCAACGTGAACAACCTGACCGACAAGCAGTATATCGCGACGGTGAACACCAACAACGTCCAGGTTCGGGGCTATACCGACACGCCCAACTCCGGCCGGGTGAACGGCGCGGGGTTCGATGCCGACAACCCCAACTTCATGGTCGGGTCGCCGCGCCAGTATTTCGTATCGCTCAAGAGCCGCTTCTGACGGCGTTCGCCGGCGCGTCCCTGTTCAGCGGTTCGCGGGCGACATCCGCCCGTCGACCGCGGCGCGGCCGAGCGCGGGATCGTCGGTGAAGAAACCATCGATGCCGGTCGCGAGACAGGCGCGGATCTCGGCAACCGAACCGGCAGGCGAGCGCGATGCCGGATCGCCGCCGTTGCGGAAGTCCGCGGCCAGGAACTGGTTCTCGGGCCGGAACGTCCATGGCATGACCGCGAGCCCGGCGCGATGCGCATCGGCGACGAGGCGGGCAGGCTTGCCGAGCCGCCCGTTGGGACCGAGCGGGATGATGCTGCGCATGTCGGGTGCGACGATGTGCGCGTAGGTCGCCATCTCCGCGAGGCCCGCCGGCGTCATCATGCCCGCATAGGTCAGCCTGCCGCC
The DNA here is from genome assembly GCF_903643035.1 of Sphingomonas bacterium. GTDB lineage: Bacteria > Pseudomonadota > Alphaproteobacteria > Sphingomonadales > Sphingomonadaceae > Sphingomonas. The sequence goes on from NZ_CAHJWW010000004.1 coordinate 8,649, forward strand.
GGCCGCGGCGACATCGCCCGGCTGAAGGCCCGCCGGCGTGCCGGTGACGAGCTGCATCAGCCGCGCGTCCGGCCGGGCGAGCCACGGCCGCAGGTAGCGCAGGTTGCCGACCTCGAACGACTGGACGATCAGCGGGCAGCGCCGGGTATAGTCGTGCTGCGCGAGGCTGGCGAGGAACCGGTCCTCGAGCGGCAGGCCGACCGAGGCGAAATACGTCGAGTGCTTCAACTCGGGCACCAGCCCGATCGACCTGCCCCGCGCGAGGCTCTCGGCCGCGGCGAAGTCGATCATCTCGGGCCAGGTGACGAGATCGAATTGTCCGTCGAGCGCGGCGTTCTGCGGCCGAACCCGGGGCAGCCGCTCGATGGCGCGGAGCGTCTTGAGCTCGGCCAGCGTGAAGTCCTCGGTGAACCAGCCGAGCTGGCGGTCGCCGTCGATCGTCTTTTGCGCGCGTCGGCCGGCGAACTCGGGATGCGCCCGCACGTCGGTCGTCTCGGCGATGTTGTTCTCGTGCCGGATCAGCAGCGCGCCGTCCTTCGTGGCGACGAGGTCGGGCTCGATGAAGTCCGCACCGTCCGCGATCGCCTTGGCGTAGGAGGCGAGCGTGTGCTCAGGTCGCAACGCCGATGCGCCGCGATGGCCAAGGACGAGCGGGCGAGTCGCCGGCCCCGGCGCCGCCCGTGCCGCACCGCCGCCGCCACCCAGCGCCAGCATCGCCCCGCCTGCCATCACCGTGCGCCGCCCGATCACCGTCAGAACCCCACGCTGACCGTGCCGAAGAACTGGCGCGGCGCGACGGGGAAGAAGTTGTAGGTGCCCGACGCCGCGCCGACCGCGAGCGTGGATGCGGCCCGCTTGCCGGTGATGTTGGTCACGTTGAGGCTCACTGTCGCCTTGCGCACCCGGAACGCCTCCGGCAGCGCGACGTCGACCGCGATCCGGCCCGATAGCGTGAAATAGGCTGGGACCGACAGGTCGTCGGTGAAGGTGGCGTATCGCCTGCCCAGATAATCACCGACCAGCTGCACGTCGACCGGTCCGACGTCCGCCGTCGCGACCGTCTTGTTCAGCCAGTCGGGCGATCCCGGCACCTTCTTGCCCGCGGTCGGCACCGTCGTCGTGCCGCTGGTGTAGTTACCATCGTAGCGCGAGTTGTTGTACGACACCGCGTCGTAGATCGAGAAGTGCGACCCGAAGCGCAGCGTGCCTGCGATGTCGAAGCCGTCGGTGGTGACGCTGCCGACGTTCTGCAGGATGGTCGCGCCGCTGACGATCGCGGTGATCGTGGTCGTCGGGCTGATCGCCAGCAACCGGTTCGAGAAATCGACATGGTAGTAGCTCAGCTGCCCGTCGAAGGCGGTGATTGGCCCCAGCGACAGCGCATGGTGCGAGCGGGCGCCCGCCTCATAGGTCCAGCTCGTTTCCGGCTTGGTGTTCGCCTCGAACGCGGCGAACAAGGTCTGGCTGCCAAGCGCGAACGGCGACAGGCCGGCGGCGGCGCTGGTCTGGAACTGGCGCACGTTCTTCTGAATGTTGAAGAACAGCTGCTCGCGCCCCGTCACCTCCCAGATCGCACCGATCTCGGGTAGGAACGCCTGCGTCGTGTTCAGCCGTCCGGTCGGCAGCTCGCGCGAGCCGGTGAACGAGCCGGGGATCGGCTGCACCGGCACCGCCTGCGTGGCCATCTGGAACGTGCTCTTGAAGCCCGCCTGGATCGTGACCGCGGGTACGATCTTCCATGCGTCCTGGATGTGGGTCTGGATTTCGTCCACGCGGACTTCGCTGCCATACTGGGTGATGAGCGGCGTCTCGTAATCGTGCGGCCGGGTATAGGGCGAGGACGGGGCGCCTGCGTTCACCGCGTACCAGCGGCGATAGGCGGATGAACTCTGGTGCTCGTACCAGCCGCCCAGCTCGATCTGGTGATCGCCAAGGTCTAGCCGCAGCGTGGAAAGCAGGCCCTCGCGGTCGATCCGATACTCGGTGGTCCGGGCCGCCAGGCTGGAGCCGCCGAATATGGTCGACAGGCGTGCAAGGTTCGCCGCCGAGGTGGGGCTGCTGCCCGCCGCGCCGGGATAGTAGAAGGAGAACAGCTGCGGCAGACCGGCGGCGGTGATCGGCCCCGCCACGACGCCGACACCGTCGTCGTGGTGGAAATAGACCTGGTTGATCCAGTGTATGCGGTCGGATGCGTGCCAGTCGTACTTCGCATAGCCAAGATAGTCGGTCCGTTGCGCGTCGCTGTAGTAGTTGCTGTAGTTGGAGCCCGAGGCGGCATAGCTCGCCGCCCCGTTGTAAGCGAGCTGTCCGGCATAATAGCTCTGCGCGGCGCCGAAGTCGGGGTACAGGAACGGGCGCGCATAGGGCTGATACGCCTGGGCGGCGGACACGACGGTCGCGTCCTCGTTCGGCTCGGTCTTGTCCGAATAGGAAAAAAACACGTCGAGCCGCCCGGTCGGGTCCTCGTGGACTAGCTTGGCGTCGGCCTGATAGCCGCCCTGACGGCCGTTGAAGTCCCATGCGCGCGCCTTCTGGCGCAGGCCTGAGACGTAGAACCGCGTGTTCTGGCCGATGTCGCCGCTGTCGATCCGGGCATAGGTCCGCAGCGCGTCATAGCTGCCGACCACCTGCTCCACCGTGGCGCCGAGCATGGGCCTGGGATCGCTGGAGAAGGTGTCGATCGTACCGCCGAGGTTGCTGGTGGACGGCGTGCCGAGATCGCCCGCGCCGCTCGCCAGCGTCACCCGGCCGACATCCTCCGAGATGATCGCGCGCTGCGGCGACAGGCCGTTGTAGTTGCCGTATTGCTGGTCGCCGAGCGGCAGGCCGTCGAGCGTGTAGCCGAGCTGCTGCGCGTTGAAGCCGTGGATGAAGAGCGAGATGTTCTGCTCGTTGTTGCCCCACGGGTCGGCGGTCAGATAGGTCACGCCCGGCAGCGTCTGCAACGCCTTCAGCGGGCTGATGCCGGGCAGGATCTTCTGGATCTCGGTGCCCGACACCTGGGACACGGCGCGTGTCGTCGTGCCGGTGACGACGATGTCGCCGCTCTCGGTATCGGTCGCGGACGGGCCGGTCGCCTGAACGGTCGTCGTGGTCGCGCCGTCATCGGCGCGGGCGGCGGGTTGGGCGGTGGCTGGGCCGGTTGCGGCCGCGACCTGCGCTGCGGCCGGCGAGGCCGCGATCATCGCCGCGATGGAGGCTCCCGCCCGCAGCCGCTTAGGTCCCGCCCTGTTCGTCATCGCGTCGCTCCCGCCGACGATCTGCCGACCCGCCGCCCTCTATTTCTGGCGCACGACAGAATGCGGTCAATCCGATGACACTGATGTGACGAGTTGTCGCCGTGACGCGGGATCCGCCGTCATCCGCCCCGAACGCGTGGCTCGGCCACATGGCACGAGCAGCTGTCTCGCTCCGACATCCCGCGCCCACCCGCCCTTTGCCCATCCGCCAGGAAACGGCCCATCCGCCACGAACCGGACCTGAGCCATCGTCGGCTCCTTGGGAGAACTCGGGCGTGGCTGAACGCCTTGCGTGTTTCCGCATCGTTGCCCTGCAGCGTCGAGTCGATGCTTGACACTCCAACGGGTGCGGCCGCAGTCCGGTGGCCATGACGCATCAGGGCGACGGAGGCGCGCGGATGGACGACCCGACGCGGCGCGGCGTCCTGCTGGCGGGGACCGGGGGTGCCTTTGGTCTCTATTCATGGGCGACGGACGCGGCGGCGACGGGGGTGCGGCGGTCGCGCACCTTGGCGCGGGTGCCGGGCGTCAGGCCCAGGAACATCCTCGTCGTGCTGACGGACGACCACCGCTACGACGCGCTGGGCTTCCTCAAGCCGCAGGACTTCGTCGAGACGCCGACGCTGGATCGGCTGGCGCGCGAGGGCACGCACTTCCGCAATGCCTTCGTGACGACCGCGCTCTGCTCGCCGTCGCGCGCGTCGATCTTCACCGGGCTCTACGCGCACCAGCACAAGGTGGTCGACAACAACCACCCGATCCCGCCGGGCCTCGTCTTCTACCCGGAGTATCTCCAGGCGGCGGGCTACCAGACGGCGTTCATCGGCAAGTGGCACATGGGGGACGAGACCGACGCGCCGCAGCCCGGCTTCGACCGCTGGGTCAGCTTCAAGGGGCAGGGCAGCTATCTGCCGAGCGCCGACGGGCTCAACGTCGACGGGCGCCGGGTGGCGCAGCGCGGCTACATCACCGACGAGCTGACCGACTATGCGCTCGACTGGCTGGGCGCGCGCGACCGGACCAGGCCCTGGATGATGCACCTCGCGCACAAGGCGGTGCATGCCGAGTTCATTCCCGCCGCACGCCATGCCGGGCGCTACGACGGTGCGACCTTCCGATATCCCGCCTCGATGAGGGCGGGCGTGCCCGGCCGTCCCGCCTGGGTCGAGAATCAGCGCAACAGCTGGCACGGCGTCGCCTATCCCTATCACGGCAAGTTGGACGTCGGCGCCTACTACAAGCGATACATGGAGACGCTGCTGGCGGTGGACGAGGGGCTGGCGCAGATACTGGACCTGCTCGAGCGGCGGGGCGAGCTCGACGACACGCTCATCCTGTATCTGGGCGACAACGGGTTCATGTTCGGCGAGCACGGACTGATCGACAAGCGTGCGGCGTACGAGGAGTCCATGCGGGTGCCGATGATCGCGCGCTGCCCGGCGCTGTTCCCGGCGGGCGGTACGGTCGAGCAGGTGGTCGCCAACATCGACATCGCGCCGACGATGCTCGCCGCCGCCGGGCTACAGGCGCCCGCCGGCCTGGCGGGGGCGGACATGCTGCCGCTTGCCGCCGGGCGCGCGGTGCCGTGGCGGCGCGATCTGCTGTACGAATATTACTGGGAGCGCAACTTCCCCCAGACGCCCACGGTCCATGCATTGCGCGAGGACCGCTACAAATACATGCATTTCCACGGTATCTGGGACATCGACGAGCTCTACGATCTCGCCGCGGACCCGCAGGAGAACGACAACCTGCTCGCTCGCCCCGGGCACGAGGAACTGGCCGAGCGGATGAGCGGCAAGCTCTTCAGGATCCTCGAGGAGACCGGCGGGATGGAGATCCCGCTCAGCCCCGACCAGGGCGGGCGCAACGACCTGCGCGACCCGCACGGACCGCCACAGGCGCCGTTCCCGCCCGGCTTCTTCCGCCCGCCCGTGTGACGGCGGGACCGATGCCCGGCGCGCTCCGCGGTGGATTGGCCGACACGGGCTCGCGACCGGCGCATGGGGCCGCCGTCCGACCTGAACCAGCGGCGGACCAGGGAGCCGACCCGGTCGCCTGCATGTCGGAAGTCATCCATATCGCTCTGGCCGGCGGCGGGACGACTTCAGAAGCACGGCTGCTTGCGGTGGAGCGGGTGAAGGGAATCGAACCCTCGTCGTAAGCTTGGGAAGCTTCTGCTCTGCCATTGAGCTACACCCGCGGGCGAGCTCGACGTCTCCGGTTTCGTCGATCCTGTCAACCGGCTTCCGCATCCCGACCGACTGGCCGGGGAGGACGCGTCGACGGCTCGCCGGCGAAAACTGCGGCCGAAAGCCGTTTCATAGATCAGGCGTCGCTACCGTCCCCGGTGGCTCCGCCCGTGCCGTCGCGTGCAACGCGAAGCCTGCCTCCTCGGGCCGGGCGGGATAATGCATGCGCGCCTCGGCCAGGGTAGCGCGCGCCTCGGCCGCGCCGGGCTCGTCCTGGCTGGTGCCCGCCCAGCGCCAGTGCCACGGCTCATAGGCGACGCCCTGCGCGTTGCCGGCGGGAAACGACAGCTCGAACCCATAGGCCGGCGCGTTGGCGAGCAGCCACCGGCCGGCGGCGGTTTCCGCGATACAGTCGGACACGTCGGCGCAGCCTCGGGCGGGCCGGACCGCAAAGTCGATCGCATAACCCGTCGCATGTTCGCTGCGGCCCGGCGGCCCCACCGTCACCGCCCGTCGCTGGACGTCCGCGCACCCTGCGGCAGTCCGGCAGAACACCGCCCGCTGGTGCGCCACCGACCGGAAGCACGAGACCGCGTGCAGCGTCTCGCCCAGTCCCGCCGCCGCCTCGTCCTCCAGCAGCCGCATGAGGTCCGGCAGCATCGCCACGCGGACGCGGCACGGCTGGCCGACCGCGAAGCCGGCCGGGACGGTGGTGAGGGTGGCGGCGTCGGTCTCCGCATAGGGAAGATGCCCCGGCATGCTGTCGCCCCGGGCAGCGGAAACGGGCGCGGTCTGCACGACCGTGGCCATGGGCATCGCCACCGCCGCCAGTGCGGCGACGGCCGCCGTCCCTCCGCGTGTCGTCCTCATGCGACGAAGTTCTGGCACGCGGTCGTCGGGGGTGGCAAGGGCGGAACATGCTGACCAATCGCGTACTCTTCCTCGACGGCGAGGCGCTGGTCATCGACAAGCCCGCGGGACTGGCGGTCGACCCGCCCCGCGACGGCGGGTTGAGCCTGGAGAACCACCTCGATGCGCTGACGTTCGGTTTCCATCGCTGGCCGCGTGCGGTGCACCGGCTGGACCGCGACACCAGCGGCTGCCTGCTGTTGTCGCGCAACCCCAAGGCGCATGCCCGGCTCCAGCAGGCGTTCGAGCGTGGCGAGGTCGAGAAGCTGTATCTCGCGGTGCTGGCCGGCGAGCCCGCCGAGGACGAGGGGGTGGTCGACCTGCCGCTCGCCAAGCACAGCACGCGCGAGGGTGGCTGGCGGATGGTCCCTGACGGCGGGAATGCGAGCGGCACGGCCAAGTCGGCGCTTACCCGCTGGCGCGTGGTGGCGCGGCGCGAGGGGCGTGCGCTGATCGAGATGCGGCCGGCGACCGGACGGACGCATCAGCTTCGCGTCCATGCCGCAAGCGGGATCGGCATGCCGATCGCCGGCGACCCGGTGTACGGACGAGCGAACAGGGGCGAGCCGATGCTGCTCCACGCCGCCGCGCTGTTGGTGCCGCGCGGGACCAGGGCGCCGGTGCGGGCGCATGCGCCGCTGCCCGAGCGGTTCGGGACCTTCGCCGATCACCAGGTCGCGCCCGTCGTCGATGCGAACGCTGACGCGGCGGAGCCGGCACAAGCCCGCTAGCCTGCCGATGGTCGCCATCCCGGTCACGCGCCACCTGTCGATCGACGACGGCGAGATCGTCGAGACGGCGACGCGGGCCGGCGGTCCCGGCGGCCAGCACGTCAACACGACGGACAGCGCCGTCATCCTGCGGTTCGACGTCGCCAAGTCCCCGAGCCTGCCCGAGGCGGTGAAGCACCGGCTGGCCGCGCTGGCGGGGTCGCGACTCACCCGCGACGGCGTGCTGGTGCTGCGCAGCGAGGGATCGCGGTCGCAGCTGCTGAACCGGCAGGAAGTGCGCGAGCGACTGGTCGCGCTGATCCACGAGGCAACGATCGTCCCCAAGAAGCGGCGCGCGACCAAGCCCACCCGCGCTTCCCAGACGCGGCGAGTCGATGGCAAGGTGAAGCGGTCCGGCGTGAAGGCCGGTCGCGGGCGCGTGCAGGAGGATTAAGGGCGCTCGCGTCCGTATGAAGTCGGCCCTATCGGATCGCGATGCATGACATCCGTATCGAGTCCACGGACCCGGAGACATCATACCGCGAGCTGCTCGCCGCGATCGACGCACTGACCGCGGGCGAGCCGGACGGGATCGCCAACATGGCCAATGCGGCGGCGGTGCTGTGGGAATGGTTGCCCGACCTGAACTGGGCCGGCTTCTACCGGATGGTCGGCGGCGGGCTGGTGTTGGGGCCGTTCCAGGGCCGCGCCGCGTGCATCCGCATCCCGGTCGGCCGGGGCGTGTGCGGCACGGCGGCGGCGACCCGGCGGACGCAGGTCGTGGCGGACGTCCACGCCTTTCCCGGCCACATCGCCTGCGATGCGGCGAGCCGGTCCGAGCTGGTGGTGCCGATCGTGCGGGATGACGCGGTGATCGCGGTGCTCGACCTCGACAGCCCGCTGGCCGGCCGCTTCGGGGCGGTCGATGCGGCGGGAGCCGAGGCGATCGCCGCGTTGCTGGCGACGCGGATCGGCTGATCCGAATCGGGACAGCGCCCCTGCTGGCGATGTCCGGGCCGCGATGGTAACGGACCTGTTAACGAAGCGGCCCGGGCGCGCCGTTCCAGCTGGGAGTGAAGGCGACATGCGGACCGTTCTGATCGCGACGGCGGCGCTGGCCAGCGCCGGCACGGCGGATGCCGGGCAGCGCATGGTGGTGCATGGTCCCGACATGGCCTCCTCCGCGATGTCAGACGGCGCGACGGCCCCGCTGCCCGGCCCGACGGGCTACGATCCGCGGTCGCGCCCGGTCGGTATGCAGCCTGGGCCGGACGACCGTCCCGTTGGCCGGCACTGGGGCGGCCGCGATCAGGGTCGTTGGATCGGCGGGGTGCGCGCGCCGGGCGGCTGGAGCAGCTATCGCCGGCCGTACCGCGGCTATGGCCTGCCCGGCTACTGGATGTCCTCCGGCTTCCGGATCGGCGACTGGGGCGATTACGGCCTGTACCAGCCGCCGGTCGGCTACAGCTGGTCGCGCTACTACGACGATGCGGTGCTGATCGACACGCAAGGATCGGTGTACGACACGATCGGCGGAATCGACTGGCCGCGTTACGACCTCGACGAGGCGCAGGGCGGGCGGGTGGACACCTATAACGCGAACGTCGACCAGTACCGGGCGACCGCGGGGGCCGACTATGCCTATCCGCAGGGTAGTTACCTGCAGCCGGACGGCTCCTATCCCCAGCCGCGCCGAAGCGACGGCGTCGGCGGGGCGCTCGTCGGCGGCGCCGCCGGCGGGATCGCCGGCGGGCTGATCGCGGGCCGTCACGACAAGGTCGCCGGTGCGTTGATCGGTGTGGGTGGCGGCGCGCTGGCGGGCTATGCGATCGACCGCCGCGCACATCGTCGTGACTATCCGCAGGCAGGTGGGCCGGGCGCGGACTATCCGCCGCCGCCGCCGGGCTATGCGCCGGGACCAGGCTACCCGCCGCCCGGCGCCGACCGTGCGCCGCCCACCGTCATCCGGAGCGGCGGCGGCACGCTGGTGACGACCAGCACCGTCGGTGGCATAGCCGGCGGCCCCTATGTCAACGGCTATTACTACCCGCCAGCCACCGTCACGACGGTAACGGTGGCGAGTGCTCCGGTGGTGACGACCACGACCGAAGTGTTCGAGGACAGCGTCACCTACACGCGCCGGCCGACACGCAAGGTGTACCGCAGGCCCGTGTGGCACCGGCCGGTCTGCTACTGCCGCTGAGCCAGCGAAGGGGTGGGCGCCGCCGCCGGTCGCGGAGGAGCGGGGGGAGCGCGACCGCCGAAGGTGACCAGGCTTTCCGCTCCGTCCGCCGCGACCGCCGCGACGCCGAAGAAATTGTCGTCGACCGGCGTATCCGCCAGCACGGTGCTGGTCGCGCCCGCGACGGGACGGCTGGCGCTCCAGGCGACCGTGTCGTTGGGGCGCCAATAGACCTTGTAGGCTACCGCATCGGCGACCGACGGCCACGATACGGTGACGTCTCGGGAAAGCGCGCCCGACAGGCCGACCCGCATCGGCGCGGCGGGCGCGTCCGCCAGCCGCGCGAGCGTCGCGATGTTGATCGCGGTCACCTTGGACAGATAGTCGAAATCGACGCCCTCGATCGTGTCGCCATAGCTGCGGCCGTTCTCGGTGCGCACATACTGGTGCTGCCGGTCCCAATTCTCGGCGGCGACAGTGAAGCGTACCGCCGGAGATCCAAGCGCGAGAAACGCCTCATGGTCGCCGCCGCGGCCGAACCGGTCCGGCCGGCGCTCCACCTTCACGTCGAGCCCGCCCGGTATCGCTTCCGCCACCAGATCGATCGCCTTGGCGAGAGCGCGCGACGACCCGTCGTCCTCGCCACCCTCCGCGCGCCGCGTCATCGCCTCGGTCAGGCTCTCGTCCGCGCGCGCGCCTTCGGAGAAGACACGGACCCTGTCCGCCACGCGCACGCCGCCCTGGCCGACCGAACTGCCGACGATGTCGTTGTTCAGCATCGCATCGATGTGCCAGCCGCGGGCCTTTGCGGTCTCCGCCAGCAGGGTGCCGCCCCATAGCCCCTGCTCCTCGCCCGAGAAGACGGCGTACACGATCGTCGCCTTGAACTTGTGCTTCGACAGGAGGCGCGCCGCTTCCAGCACCAGCGCGACGCCCGATGCGTCGTCGTTCGCACCCGGGGCATCTGCGTTCGCATCCATGACATCGCCGACGATCGAATCGATGTGGCCGCCGACTATGACGTAGCGGTCCGGGTCCGATCCGCGCTGGATGCCCAGCACGTCCTCGACGATCACGCCCGCCGGCGCGCGAGGCCCCGTGAACTTACGGTCGATCCGCTCGACCGTCAGGCAGCCGCCGCACGCCTTGCCGATCCCGGCAAACTGGGTCGCTGTCCAGTTGCGTGCCGCACCGATGCCGCGCACCGGATCGGTCCGCGACGAGGCGGTGTGCCGCGTGCCGAACGCGACCAGCCGGGTAACGGTCGCCTTCAACCGCTCGGGACTTGGGACCTCCTGCGCGGGCGCGGCGAACGCAGGAGCAGCGAGCAGGGCGAGCGGGAGTAGCGGGATGATCTGCATGGCCGCAATGTGGCCGGGAGCGGCGGCGCGCTCAAGCCGCAAACGCCGGGGCCGCAGCTGAACGTCTTCAGCTCAGCCGATCGATGGCCGCCGCATCAAGGCTGCCCGGGACGATCATGATCGGCACCGGCAGGGCGCCGGCGTCCGCTCCCGCGAAATGCGCCACAAGCGGACCCGGTGCGCCGCTGGCGGCGGCACCCAGCACCAGAGCGGCGATGGCCGGATTGGCGGCGATCATCTCGCGGATCACGCGCGGGCCGTCTCCGTGGCGGACGGTGATGGCGGGGATCAGCCCCGACTCGGTCAGCAGGGTGCCCGCCGCCGCGGCGACCAGTCGCTCGGCGTGCTCGTGCGCCTCATCCTCGATCGCCGCCTGCACGCCGCTCCAAGGAACGAGTTCGGTCGGCGCGATCAGGGCGAGGATCTCCACCGCGCCGCCGGTCTTCACCGCCCGCCGCGCGGCGAAACGCAGCGCGATCTGCGCTTCCGCACTGTCGTCGACCACCACCAGGTAGATGCGCATGAGCAGACTCCCTAAAAACTTACTGACGCGACCGCATCGCCCTCGCAAGGCCCGGCTTGACCGGCGCGGGCGCGGGCGCGAGAGACGTCGGGTGTTCGCCGGAGGTTTCTGAATGCCGATCGAGATCAGGATGCCGGCGCTGTCGCCGACGATGGAGGAGGGCACGCTGGCCAAATGGCTGGTAAAGGCTGGTGATCAGGTGAAGTCCGGCGATCTGCTGGCCGAGATCGAAACCGACAAGGCGACGATGGAGTTCGAGGCGGTCGACGAGGGCACGATCACGAGCATTGCGGTGGCCGAAGGTACCGACGGCGTGAAGGTGGGCACCGTCATCGCGACGCTGGCGATGGAGGGCGAGGATGCCTCGTCGGAGCCGACGAGGAGCGGGACGCCGCAGCCCGCCGACCCTGAGTTCCGCGGCCGTCCCGATCCGACCGATCCCAACGCCAAGGGCAATGAAGGCGCCCCCGTCATCCGTGACGCGAGTGCGGCGGAGGACCATGGCTTGCCGCCTGTCGAGGTCGACGGTCCCAGCAGCCCCGCGGCGGCGGTATCCGGCGGTGAGGAGGGCCGTGTTAACGCGAGCCCCCTCGCGCGCCGGCTCGCGGCGCAGAAGGGCATCGACCTGGCGGCGCTCGCAGGGTCGGGTCCGAACGGCCGGGTGGTGAAGGCGGATGTCGAGCGTGGCAGGCCCGCGGTCGCTTCCGCTCCTGCTCAAGCCGCTCCTGCTCAGGCCGACCCTGCTTCTGCGCCGACTTCGCCGGCCGTCGCCGCGCCGGCTCCTGTCGCCATCCCGCCCTCAACGCCCACTGCTGTGCCGGACATCCCGCGTCAGGCGGCCAAGCTCAGCAACATACGCAGGACGATCGCGCGACGGCTGACGGAGTCGAAGCAGACGGTGCCGCACATCTATCTGACGGTCGATGTCCAGCTCGATGCGCTGTTGGCGCTGCGTACCGAGCTGAACGCCTCGCTCGCGAAGCGCGGCGTGAAGCTGTCGGTCAACGATCTGATGGTGAAGGCACTGGCGGCGGCGCTGATCGAGGTGCCGGCGTGCAACGTCATGTTCACGCCCGACCAGCTTGTCAGCTTCAGCCGTGCCGACATCTCGGTGGCGGTGTCGACGCCCACCGGCCTCATCACTCCGGTCGTGACGGGTGCGAACGAGAAGTCGCTGTCGGCGATCTCGACCGAGGTGAAGGAGCTGGCGGCGCTTGCCCGCGACGGCAAGCTGAAACCCGAGCAGTACCAGGGCGGCACCGCCTCGATAAGCAACATGGGCATGTACGGGATCAAGCAGTTCGACGCGGTCATCAATCCGCCGCAAGGCATGATCCTGGCGGTTGGCGCAGGCGAGCGGCGGCCATGGGTGATGGAGGACGATACGCTGGGCATCGCGACCATCATGTCCGCGACCGGCAGCTTCGATCACCGGGCGATCGACGGCGCCGACGGCGCGGCGCTGATGCGTGCGTTCAAGGCGCTGGTCGAGGCGCCGATGGCGATGCTCGCGTGAGGGGGCGATCGTGAGCGAGTGGTCCAAGCCGTTGGGTCTGCGCACGCTTGCCGAGTTGCTGCATCTCGCCGCCGGACTGACCGTGACGGCGGCGGTGTTCGCGGCTGGCGCATGGTCGTACCCGGTCGGGCGCGGTACGGTGCGCGGAGTGGGGTGGGGTACGATGCTCGTGGTGCTGGCGATGGGCATCGGCCCGCTGCGCCGCGCTTGGCGGCAGGATCGTAGTTCTAGCCGGGGCGACCTGGCGTGATCGAGCAGCCGCCGACGGTCGCGCCGACGATCCGCGTCACGACCATGCCGGCAGACGCCAATCCTTATGGTGATATCTTCGGCGGCTGGTTGATGAGCCAGATGGACATGGCGGCGGGCCTGCTCGCCTCGCGACACTCCAAGGGACGAGCGGTGACGATCGCGGTCGAAGGCATGAAGTTCCATGCGCCGGTCGCGATCGGCGACGAGGTGAGCGTCTATGCCACGCTGACGGCGGTGGGCCGCACGTCGATGACGATCGAGGTCGAGGCATGGCGACGCGGCCGGCACGTCGAGGAGCAATGCCGGGTGACGCAGGCGCGCTTCGTGTTTGTCGCGATCGACGAGCAGCGGAGACCGCGGGCGGTCGGGGGCGACAGGGTGGGTGCGCCTGGATGATCGGCATCTCGGCACCTCGGGCACGCGAAGGGCGCGAAGACGGCCCACCGGCACCCGTACGGGCGACGACGAGAGGTTCCGTTCGACGTGCCATCCTCGATGTGTCCGCCATGGACCACACCGAGACCCGCGCCACCGATGGGCGCCATGCTGAACATCAACGGGCCGCGGCCCTGGAGTGGTTAAATGCCTGACACGTTCGACCTCATCATTCTCGGTTCGGGACCCGGCGGCTATGTCTCGGCGATCCGGGCGTCGCAGCTTGGGCTGAAGGTGGCGATTGTCGAGCGCGAGCGGCTGGGGGGCATCTGCCTCAACTGGGGATGCATTCCGACCAAGGCGCTGCTGCGTACGTCCGAGATCTATCACTACATGACCCACGCCGCCGATTACGGGCTGAAGGCGGAGAATATCAGCTTTGACCTCGGCAAGGTGGTCGACCGCAGCCGCAAGGTGGCGGGGCAGCTCAACGCCGGCGTCAAGGGGCTGATGAAGAAGCACAAGGTTCAGGTGTACGATGGCGTCGGCGCGCTGGCCGGCCCCGGCAAGCTGTCGGTGAAGCAGGGCGACCGCACGGTCGCGCTTGCCGCGAAGCACGTCATGGTCGCCACCGGCGCGCGCGCGCGCGACCTGCCGTTCGCCAAGGCGGACGGGAAGCGCGTCTGGACCTACCGCCACGCGATGGTCCCGCCCGAGATGCCGACCAAGTTGCTGGTGATCGGATCGGGTGCGATCGGCGTCGAGTTCGCCAGCTTCTACCATGACATGGGTGCGGAGGTGACGATCCTGGAGATGCTGCCGCGCATCCTCCCGGTGGAGGACGAGGAGATCAGCGCCTTCATGGACAAGCGCCTGACCAAGGACGGCATCAGGATCCGCACCGCCACCGGGCTGGAGAAGCTGGACACCTCCGCCACCGGCGTCACGGCATCGATCAAGGGAGCGGACGGCAAGGTTTCGGTCGAGCAGTTCAGCCACGCGATCGTCGCGATCGGCATCGTGCCCAACACCGAGGAGATCGGGCTGGAGTCGCTGGGCGTCGAGACGGAGCGCGGGCACATCAAGGTCGACGGGTTCGGGCGCACCAACGCCGAGGGCATTTACGCGATCGGCGACGTGACGGGGGCGCCGTGGCTGGCGCACAAGGCAAGTCACGAGGGGATCGTCTGCGTCGAGAAGATCGCCGGCGAGGACCCGCACCCCTTCAAGACGTGGAACATTCCCGGCTGCACCTACAGCCGCCCGCAGGTCGCGAGCGTCGGGTTGACGGAGGCCAAGGCGAAGGAGGCCGGGCATGAGGTACGCGCGGCCAAGTTCCCCTTCATCGGCAACGGCAAGGCGATCGCGCTCGGCGAGGCTAACGGCTTCGTGAAGACGGTGTTCGACGCGAAGACCGGAGAGCTGCTGGGCGCCCACATGATCGGCGCCGAGGTGACCGAGCTGATCCAAGGCTATGTCATCGCGCGCCAGCTGGAGAGCACGGAGGCCGAGCTGATGGAGACGGTGTTCGCGCACCCGACGCTCAGCGAAATGATGCACGAAAGCGTGCTGGGCGCCTATGGACGCGCGATCCACATCTGATCGTGACTCGGCAGTGGACCCGGACCTTGCGGGGGTCGCCATCGCCGACGTGGCGGGCGTGCGCACGTTGCTGATCGAAGCGGCGTGCGAAGGCGAGGCGGTCAGCTACTCCGCGCTGCTGATGCGACTTGGCGTGCGGTTCACCCGGCCGCGTATGCGAGCATTGTGCCGGACGATGGACGCGATCGACCGGGCGGGACGCGGAGCCGGCGAGCCCGATCTCGCGGTCCTGGTGGTGCGCGAGAGCGACCGGTTGCCGGGACAGGGCTGGTGGATCGCGCGCGCCGAGGCGCTTGGGTATCGGGGCGCGTGGACCGGACCGGTCGCCGCCGCGCTGGTCGCGCGCCTGCAACGCGAAGCGTTTGCTTACTGGAAAGGCTCGGCATGACTGACGTGCCGGCGACGAGTTCGGCTGCCCCGGTGCTTGCAGCGGCGGCGCTGCTGTATGCCGGTTCGCTGGCGTTCTTCTGGCCGGGCATCCCGCTCTACGACAGCGTTGCGCAATATAGTCAGGCGATATCGAACACGTACGACGACTGGCATCCGCCTGCGATGGCGCGGCTCTGGGCCGTGCTGCACGCGATCTTCGGTGGCGGGACGGGGCCAATGCTTGCGGTTCAGATGCTGGCGTATTGGACGGGTTTCGGACTGTTCGCCGGTGCGCTGGTGACGACCGGCCGGCGGTGGGCAGGCTGGGCGTTGCTGGTGGTCGCCGCATGGCCGCCGTTTCTCGGCTGGCAGGCCGTCGTGCTGAAGGACGCGCAGCTGACTGGCGCGATGCTGGCCGCCGCGGGGCTGGCTGGCTGGTGGCGATTGCGTCACCGGCAGATCCCGGTGGCGGTCTGGGGCGGAGTCGTGGCGCTGCTCGGCTATGCGGTGCTGGTGCGCGCCAACGCGGTGTTCGCGGTGGTGCCGATGGTGGTGATGCTCCCTCGGGACTGGCGACCGCTCGTGCGTCTGGGCGTGGCCCTGGCGGGGATCGTGGCGGTTCTGACGCTCGCCGGGCCGATCAATCACGGGCTGCTGCGCGCGAACCGCAGCGGCGTGGAGCGAACGGAAGCGATCTACGACCTCGCCGGCATCGCGGTCCGGCTGCCAGAAGCGATCGCGCCTTCCGTCGATGCGATGTTCGACCGCGCGGCCTTGGCGACGCTGATCGCCCGCCACTGCGTCAAGCCGTTCTTCTGGGACCCGCTCGGCGAGCCGGCGCGCTGCGATAGCGTGGTGGAACCGTTGCGGCACGTACCACCGGGTACGTTGTATATGACACTGTTGCGCGCGATACTGGCACATCCCTTCGTCTATGCCGCTCATCGCCTCGCGCACCTCAACTCGACCGACCGCTGGCTTGTGCCAGCCGCTCTGCCGAGCGCGGCACCACCCTTCATCGGCGAGTCCAACGACTTGGGTCTCACCGGGCCGGGTCCGCTTACAGTCGGGTTCCAGCGGCTGGCGGGCAGGTTGGTGGACACGCCGCCCGCGTGGCCGGTCGGCTGGATCGTCGTCGCCGCGACTGCCTGGCTGGTGGCTCTGCGACGATTGCGCGATCCAGCGCGCGATCTCGCCCTCGCGCTTGCGACGTCAGCACTGGCGCTCGAAGGCAGTTTCGTCGTGCTGAGCATCGCATCGGACCTTCGCTATCACCTTTGGCCGATGATCGCGGCGGCGGTTGCGGTACTGTTGCTGATGGACGGGAAACGCGTCGGCGAGCAGCACCGTTGGCTGACCGGTGGCGGCGTGCTCACGATCGTCATCGCTGCGGCCGCGGTCGCTCGTCTGTCGCTTCCCGCGCCGCCGCCGAGCTACGTGGGCATGTTGGTCTGGTAAACGCAACTCAGCCGATCGAACCTGCGTTGGCGGTGGCAAGGAGAACAATCATGGCCGACGATCACGACCAGACGTACCGAGCTTTCCATGAAGCCGTGAACATGTCGCCAGCGACCTTGGCGAAGTGGCTCGATACCGAGGAGAGCCGCGCCGTCGGCTGGAAAGGCACGGACGGCCATGGCTCGGGAGAAAGCGTCGGACATAAATCTGGAGAGCGGATCGTCGAGATCGCGCATCGCAAGAAGGCAGACCTGAGTGACGACGATTATGCGCATATGGCCAAGGTCGTCGGCTACGTGCATCGCCACCTAGCCGAGGGAGGTCCGGCACAGGACGTCGAACACAGCCGTTGGCGCTACTCGCTGATGAACTGGGGGCATGATCCCTGCGAGTAGTGCCCGTCCTTTGCGCCGAAGTCGCAAAGATGTATCGCCCGAGTATGATTTGCCTCGCCACCGAACCTCCTGCTGGAACCCTCCTGATTGACCGGGAGGAGGGTAGCGGCTAGGGCAACCCGCACCCGATGGCGAATGAAGCTATCGGACGCGCTTGAACATTGCTGGATGCGTGGAGGGGCCTGGATCGGCGATGCCGGATTATGAGCCTCTTTTCGTATTCCGAGTTGTTGGGCTCCAGCAAAGTAACCCTTTGAAAGGTGAAGGCTTCAATGCCGACGATCAACCAGCTGGTCCGCAAGGGCCGCGACCCGCAGAAAGCCAAGAGCAAGGTTCCTGCGATGGAACAGAATCCGCAAAAGCGCGGCGTCTGCACCCGCGTATACACGACGACACCCAAGAAGCCGAACTCGGCGCTGCGCAAGGTAGCCAAGGTTCGCCTGACCAATCAGCGCGAGGTCATCAGCTACATCCCCGGTGAGGGGCACAATCTGCAGGAGCATTCGGTGGTGCTGATCCGGGGCGGTCGCGTACGCGATCTGCCGGGTGTGCGCTATCATGTCCTGCGTGGCGTGCTCGATACGCAGGGCGTGAAGAACCGCAAGCAGTCCAGGTCGAAGTACGGTGCGAAGCGGCCGAAGTAAGACCGTCCCGTACTCCCAGCTGATTTGAAAGGAAGCCGCCATGGCCCGTCGTCGTCGTCCCGAAAAGCGGGAAATCCTGCCCGATCCCCAGTATGGGGATACTGTCCTTTCCAAGTTCATGAACTCCGTCATGTACGACGGTAAGAAATCCGTGGCCGAGCTCATCGTCTATGGTGCGATGACTACGGTAGAGACGCGCGCCAAGCGCGATCCGTTGGGCGTGTTCCACGACGCGCTGAACAACATCAAGCCGGGTATTGAGGTTCGCAGCCGCCGGGTCGGCGGCGCGACTTATCAGGTGCCGGTCGAAGTGCGGCCCGAACGGGCGCAGGCGCTTGCGATCCGCTGGCTTATCACCTCGGCGCGCAACCGCAGCGAGAACACGATGGCCGCGCGGTTGTCAGGCGAACTGATGGACGCAGCCAACAACCGCGGCAATGCGGTGAAGAAGCGCGAGGATACGCATCGCATGGCCGAGGCGAACCGGGCGTTCTCGCACTACCGTTGGTAGGCTTGGAAGCGCATCAGATTTGACCTATATCGTGGGGAGCCGGCCAGTCGCCTGCTCCCCACATCGCTAAGGAAGCTCCGATCATGGCCCGCAGCCATCCGCTCAGCATGTACCGCAACATCGGCATCATGGCGCATATCGACGCCGGCAAGACGACCACGACCGAGCGGATCCTCTATTACACCGGCAAGTCCTATAAGATCGGCGAGGTCCATGAGGGCACCGCGACGATGGACTGGATGGAACAGGAGCAGGAGCGCGGGATCACGATTACGTCGGCTGCAACGACATGTTTCTGGAACGATCACCGCATCAATATCATCGACACGCCTGGCCACGTTGACTTCACGATCGAGGTCGAGCGCAGCCTGCGCGTGCTCGACGGCGCGGTCGCGTGCTTCGACGGCGTCGCGGGCGTCGAGCCGCAGTCAGAGACGGTGTGGCGGCAGGCGGAGAAGTACAAGGTTCCGCGCATGTGCTTCGTCAACAAGCTCGACCGAACCGGTGCGAACTTCGAGATGTGTGTCGGCATGATCAAGGACCGGCTGGGAGCTCGTCCGGCCGTGCTGTATCTTCCGATCGGCATCGAAGGCGGGTTCAAGGGCTTGGTCGATCTGGTGGAGAACCGTGCGATCATCTGGCTCGACGAGAGCTTAGGCGCGAAGTTCGAGTATCAGGATATCCCGTCTGAACTGGTCGATACCGCCGCGACGGCGCGTTCCGAGCTGATCGAGATGGCGGTCGAGCAGGACGACGACATTATGGAGGCGTATCTGGAGGGTTCCGAACCCGATAGTGCGACGCTGAAGGCGTTGATCCGCAAGGGTACGCTTAACTTTTCGTTCGTGCCGGTGCTCTGTGGCTCGGCGTTCAAGAACAAAGGCGTGCAGCCTTTGCTGGACGCGGTGGTCGATTATCTGCCGTCGCCGCTCGACGTTCCCGCCATCCAAGGGCTGAAGTTGGATGGCGAAACGCCTGACACTCGCCCGGCCGAAGACAATGCGCCGTTCTCCGCGCTGGCGTTCAAGATCATGAACGATCCGTTCGTCGGCACGCTGACGTTCGCCCGCATCTATTCGGGCAAGCTCGAGACGTCGTCGCAGGTGACGAACTCAGTTAAGGACAAGAAGGAGAAGGTCGGTCGCATGCTGCTGATGCATGCCAACGACCGCGAGGACATCCAGGTGGCCTATGCCGGCGATATCGTTGCCTTGGCAGGGCTGAAGGACACAACGACCGGCGATACCCTTTGCGCGATCGGCGATCCGATCATCCTGGAGCGGATGGAATTTCCTGAGCCTGTCATCGAGCTGTCCGTCGAACCAAAGACGAAGGCCGATCAGGAGAAGATGGGCGTGGCTCTCAATCGCCTGTCGCGCGAGGATCCGTCGTTTCGCGTGACTTCAGACGCGGAAAGCGGCCAGACGATCATTAAGGGGATGGGCGAACTCCATCTCGAGATCCTCGTTGATCGCATGAGGCGCGAGTTCAAGGTCGAGGCGAATGTCGGCGCACCGCAGGTCGCGTATCGCGAGTATCTGGGTAAAAAGGTCGACATCGATTATACGCACAAGAAGCAGTCCGGCGGCTCGGGCCAGTTTGGTCGCATCAAGGCAACGGTGATCCCGGGGGAGCGCGGAACGGGCTATCAGTTCTTTGACGAGGTAAAGGGCGGCAATATTCCTCGCGAATATATCCCGTCGGTGGAGAAGGGGTTCAAGGAAACTGCAGAATCCGGCTCGTTGATCGGGTTTCCGATCATCGATTTCGAGGTCCATCTCTATGACGGCGCCTACCATGACGTCGACTCGTCGGCGTTGGCGTTCGAGATTTGCGCGCGTGGCGCGATGCGCGAGGCAGCGCAGAAGGCCGGTATCAAGTTGCTGGAGCCGATCATGCGGGTCGAAGTCGTGACCCCGGAGGATTATCTGGGCGATGTCATCGGCGACATGAATAGCCGTCGCGGCCAGATACAGGGCACCGACAGCCGCGGAAATGCGCAGACTGTCGAGGCGATGGTGCCGCTGGCGAACATGTTCGGCTATGTGAACCAGCTTCGCTCATTCACCCAGGGGCGTGCGAGCTACTCGATGCAGTTCTCGCATTACGACGAGGTGCCCGCGAATGTCGCTGACGAGGTGAAGGCGAAGCTGGCTTAATCCTGCGGACACCGTTATGGGGCCGCGTCCGGCGCGGCTCCGAGCGAATCCGGAACCCAACGCAGCAAGGCAAGGAAATCATGGCAAAGGCAAAGTTTGAGCGGACGAAGCCGCATCTCAACATCGGTACCATCGGTCACGTCGACCATGGCAAAACGTCGTTGACCGCCGCGATTACGAAGGTGTTGGCGGAAACGGGTGGCGCTACGTTCACCAGCTATGCAAACATCGACAAGGCTCCTGAGGAGCGTGAGCGCGGTATCACCATCTCGACCGCACACGTCGAGTATGAGACGACCGCGCGGCACTATGCGCACGTCGATTGTCCGGGTCATGCCGACTACGTGAAGAACATGATTACCGGTGCCGCGCAGATGGATGGTGCCATTTTGGTCGTGTCCGCTACCGATGGCCCGATGCCGCAGACCCGCGAGCACATCCTGCTCGCACGTCAGGTTGGTGTGCCGACGATGGTCGTATTCATGAACAAGGTCGATCTGGTCGACGATCCCGAGATCCTGGAGCTCGTCGAGCTCGAGATCCGCGAATTGTTGTCCAAGTACGATTTCGATGGTGATAATATTCCCATCATCCAGGGTTCCGCGGTGTGCGCGCTCGACGACAAGCAGCCCGAGATCGGTCATGATGCCGTCCTCAAGCTGATGCAAGCGGTGGACGAATACCTGCCGCAGCCAGAGCGTCCGCTCGACAAGCCTTTCATGATGCCGATTGAGGACGTGTTCTCGATCTCGGGTCGCGGTACGGTTGTTACCGGCCGTGTCGAAACGGGCGTCGTCAAGGTCGGTGAGGAAGTCGAGATCGTCGGCATTCATCCGGCGGTGCGCAAGACGGTCGTCACCGGGGTCGAGATGTTCCGCAAGCTGCTCGACCAAGGTCAGGCGGGTGACAACATCGGCGCATTGATCCGCGGCGTCGGTCGCGAAGAGGTCGAGCGTGGCCAGGTGCTGTGCAAGCCTGGTTCGATCAAGCCGCACACCGACTTCTCGTCGGAAGTGTACGTGCTATCAAAGGACGAGGGTGGTCGTCATACACCATTCTTCGCCAACTATCGCCCGCAGTTCTACTTCCGCACGACGGATGTGACCGGCACGGTCGAACTGCCGGAGGGTACTGAAATGGTGATGCCCGGCGATAATGTTGCACTGGGCATTAAGCTGATCGCGCCGATCGCGATGGACGTGGGTCAGCGCTTCACCATTCGTGAGGGCGGCCGGACCGTCGGTTCGGGGATTGTCAGCGGCATTTCAAAGTAATAAGGGCTTTAGCCAGTGGAGCGGCCGATCCCGGGCAACTGGGGTCGGCCGTTTCCTTTTAGTGTAGGGTTCACTCGGCTCTTTCTCCTCGCTCCGGCCTGTCGGAGCCTCATCCCGCCGGCCGATCGCCTGCGGCACGAGCCTTCTCCCAATCGGGGCGGAAGGGCGGGGGCCGGAGTCGTCATTCGCATCGGTAGGGATCATGGACACCAATATCCGCATTCGCCTGAAGGCGTTCGATCATCGCGTGCTCGACCAGGCCGCCGGCGACATCGCTGACACCGCGCGTCGCACCGGCGCGCTGATCCGCGGGCCGATCCCGCTGCCGACCCATATCGACAAGTTCACCGTCAACCGCGGCCCGCACATCGACAAGAAGAGCCGCGAGCAGTTCGAGACGCGCACCTACAAGCGGTTGCTCGATATAGTCCAGCCGACGCCGCAGACGGTTGACGCGCTGATGAAGCTCGACTTGGCGGCGGGCGTCGATGTCGAGATCAAACTCGCCTGAGGCGGATTTGCCGTCGGCCCCTACGAAAGCGGGGGTGGCCTGTTGACGAGAGCAAAGACCTCGCGTACTGGCGTTGCTCACGCGACTGACCTGCGGGTCTCGCGGAAGTCGTACATTTGAGATACCGCTGGTGGCTTGCCGCCGGGACAGCGTCTCCCGTCGCGCCCTCCCTCGTGGGGGCGACCAGCCCGGGACGGGGCACGCTTCGTACTTTCGGGCTGACACGCACTTTGGGATTTCCCTGCGGTGCCTCTGTGAGGAGATGGATCATGCGCACCGGCGTGATCGCGAAGAAGATGGGCATGACCCGCCTGTTCCAGGACGACGGTCGCCACGTGCCCGTAACCGTCCTGCAACTGGATTCGCTGCAGGTTGTCTCGCGCCGCGAGATGGACGTGGATGGCTACACCGCCGTTCAGCTCGGCGCGGGAGTCGCCAAGGCCAAGAACGTCGCCAAGCCGCAACGCGGCCATTTCGGCAAGGCCGAGGTCGAGCCCAAGGCGATCGTGGTCGAGTTCCGCGTGACGCAGGAGAACCTCCTCGACGTCGGTGCCGAGATTTCGGCCGAGCATTTCGTTGCCGGCCAGATGGTCGATATCCAAGGCCGCACGCAGGGCAAGGGCTTTGCCGGCGGCATGAAGCGGTGGAATTTCGGCGGTCTGCGCGCGACGCACGGCGTTTCGCTGTCGCACCGCTCGCTCGGCTCGACCGGTCAGCGCCAGGATCCCGGCAAGGTCTTCAAGAACAAGAAGATGGCCGGCCATATGGGCGACAAGAACCGCACTCAGCAGAATCTCGAAATCGTGTCGACCGACGCAGCGCGCGGGCTGATCTTCGTCAAGGGCTCGGTGCCCGGGTCGAAGGGGGGCTGGCTGCTCGTCAAGGATGCGGTGAAGGTCGCGCGCCACGCCGATGCGCCGCTGCCTGCCGCGATCCGCGTACCGACCCAGGACGAGACGCCGCACGTCGCCGAGGTCGAGGCCGGCGCGGTCCACGACTTGCCGCACGATCCGAGCGCCGAGGATGTCACCGCCGGTGCCGCGGCGTCCGACGCGGCCGGTGCCGGCGTCGCCGATCCGGGCAGCGTGCCCCCGGCGGACACGGTTCCCGGCACCGGTCAGGAGGGCTGATCCATGAAGCTGACATCCACATCGTTCACCGGCGAGGCCGGCGGCGACATCGAGCTGAGCGACGAGGTCTTCGGTCTCGATCCGCGCGCGGACATCCTGCACCGCGTCGTTACCTGGCAGCTTGAGAAGCGTCGCGGCACCGCCCGCGGCACTCGCGAGCGCGCCGACGTCGCGCGCACCGGCAAGAAGTTCGGCCGGCAGAAGGGCGGCGGCACGGCGCGTCACGGCGACCGGCGCGCGCCCGTCTTCATCGGTGGCGGCAAGGCGCACGGCGCCCGCGTCCGCGACTTCAATCCGGGCCTCAACAAGAAGGTTCGCGCGCTGGGTCTGCGGATGGCGCTGAGCAGCCACGCCAAGGCGGGCACGCTGGTTGTCATGGACAGCCTAGCGGTCGAGGGCGGCAAGGCCAAGGCGCTGAAGGGTCACTGGGCGAACCTGCCGGTCGGCAAGACCGCGCTGGTGATCGACGGCGACGCGGTGGAGACGAGCTTCGTGCTTGCTGCCGGCAACCTCCGCCAGATCAGCGTGCTGCCGGCCGCCGGTGCCAACGTCTACGATATCCTGAAGCATGACACGCTGGTGCTGACCCGCGCCGCGGTCGAGAAGCTGGAGGCGCGCTTCGCCCTCCCGGGAGGGGTTAACTAATGGCTAAGCCGGCCAAGACGGTGGACGTGCGTCACTACGACGTGATCGTCGCGCCGCACATCACGGAGAAGGCGACCCTGCTATCCGAGCAGAACGCGGTCGTCTTCAAGGTCTCGAACAACGCGACCAAGCCTCAGATCAAGGCGGCGGTCGAGGCGCTGTTCGACGTCAAGGTGACGGGCGTGAACACGCTGGTCCAGAAGGGCAAGACCAAGAAGTGGAAGGGCACGCCCTACACCAAGTCCGACGTGAAGAAGGCGATCGTGACGCTGGCCGACGGCCAGTCGATCGACGTGACGACGGGGATCAGCTGACATGGCGCTGAAGCA
>NZ_CAHJWW010000005.1 GCF_903643035.1 Sphingomonas bacterium
TCGCGCTCGGCGTCGCGGACCTTCTGGAAGATGATCTGCTTGCTGGCCTGCGCCTGGATGCGGCCGAACTCGATCGGCGGCAGCGGATCGACGATATAGTCGCCGACGGCCGCGCCCGATTGGAGCTTCTGCGCCTGCGCGACGTCGACCTGCTTGAAATAATCGTCCACCGCCTCGACGACCTCGACGACGCGCCACAGTCGCAGGTCGCCCGACGTCGGGTCGAGCTTGGCGCGGATGTCGTTCTCCGCGCCATAGCGGTTCTTGGCGGCGCGCTGGATCGCATCCTCCATCGCCTCGATCACGATGCCGCGATCGATCATCTTCTCGGTCGCGACCGCGTTGGCGATCGCGATCAGCTCGGCGCGATTGGCGGTGGCGACGCCGGAGGAGGCAGAGGAGGCCATCAGTTCAGTCCTTCATGCTCGGCGGCGTCGGCCGCCCCTGTTTCGCCATGGGCGAGTTCATGGTCGTCGACGGTATCGTCGTCCTCGTATTCGTCCGCGCCCTCGACCGAGAGCGGCTTCGTCGCGGCGATCAGCCGGTCGGTCAGCAACAGCTTGGCGTCGGCGATCTTCGCGAAGCTCACGCTCATCGCCTTGTGCTTCCGTACGTCGACGGTGACCATGCCATCGACGTCGATCCCGATCAGATCGCCTGTCAGCTGCTTCCGCCCGTCCAGCGGCTCGGTCAGCACAAGCCGGGCCTCATGCCCCGCCCAGTCTGCATAATCCTGCGGCCGGGTCAGCGGCCGGTCGATGCCGGGCGAGGACACCTCCAGCCGGTACGCCTCCTCGATCGGGTCGCGCCCCGCCGCCTCCGCCTCGTCCAGCCGGTCGGAGATGCTCCGCGAGAGTTCGGCGCAGTCGTCGATCGTCAGCTGGCGCGTGTCGGGGCGCTCGGCCATCACCTGCAACGTCGGGTCGGACCTGCCGCCGACCATGCGCACGCGCACGAGCGCGAAACCCAGCGCCTCGGCCTCGGGAGCGATCATCCGTTCGAGTGCGGCGATATCCGCCAAATGCCAGACCTCTTGCCATGCGCTCATACCGACGAGGGTAGAGGCCGCCGGAACCGGGTGGCTCCGACCTCTTCATCGTCACGATGTAGAGAACGCGAAACCTCTATAGGCGCGGGCCGGAACAGAGGCAAGCGCCCACCGCCCCGCTCGTCGTCCCCGTCTCCGTCTCCGTCTCCGCGGGTGGATCGCGCGGGCGCGACTCCTGCAACCCGGCCGCGCCTTTCGCGTTCGACCGCGATGACCAGAACCGCCTCGTTCCTTTTCCTCGCCGCCGCCCTGCTGGGTGCTCCCGCCTGTTCGGCGCAGGGCCTGCCCCGCGATGCGCCCGCCGATCGTGCGCATCGCAACGTGCCCGCCACCAGCGGCCGCGCCAACCTGCCTCCCGCAACGCAGCGGCCGTTCACGGTGCAGACGATCGGCCAGTTCGACGAGCCGTTCGCGATGAACTTCCTGCCCGACAGCAGCCTGATGGTGACGGAAAAGGCGGGCCGGCTGAAGGTGCGGGGCGCCAACGGATCGGTGGTCGCGATCTCGGGCCTGCCGGCGGTGGCCAAGGTCGATCAGGGTGGGTTGCTCGATGTGGTCGCCGCGCCCGGCTTTACCTCGAACCACCGCATCTACTGGACCTATTCGGAGTCCGCCGGCCAAGGCACGCAGCTGGCGATGGCTCGCGGCACGCTGACCGGCCGGACGCTGACCGACGTCGCCGTCCTGTGGCGATCGGGCTCGGCGGGTCCCGGCGGCCAGTTCGGCGCGGTGATCGCCTTCGCGCCGGACGGCCGCTCGCTGTACCTCTCGTCGGGCGAGCGCCAGCGTTTCACACCGGCGCAGGACCCTGCGCAGAAGCTCGGCAAGATCCTGCACCTGACGCTTGACGGTCAGCCGATGCCGGGGACCCGCGACGGCATCCTGACGAGCGGCCACCGCAACCCGTACGGGCTCCAGTTCGCGCGGGATGGCCGGTTGTGGGAGGTGGAGATGGGTCCCAAGGGCGGCGACGAGCTGAACGTCGTCGTGCCGGGGCGCAACTATGGCTGGCCGATCGTCTCCAACGGCGACAACTACGATGGCGTGCCCATCAACGATCATCCCACCCATCCCGAGTTCGAGGCGCCGAAACTGTGGTGGAACCCGTCGATCTCGCCGGGCGCGCTGATGATCTACTCGGGCGCGATGTTTCCGCAGTGGCGCGGGTCCGCCTTCATCGCGGCGCTGTCGGGCGAGGCGCTGATCCGCGTCGCCCTCGCCGGCGACACGGCGAGGGCTGTCGAGCAATGGTCGATGGACGACCGCATCCGCGACGTGGTCCAGGCGCCCGACGGCGCGATCTGGCTGCTGGGCGACGATGGCAAGCTGATGCGGCTGACGCCAAGGGTGTGATCCGGTCCGGCCGCTCGCCTGTTCCGGCGGCAGGACAGGGAGACATGAGCCAGGGAGGGAGGCACCATCGGGGACCACACGTGTCACGATCGCCGCCGCCGACAGCATCGCCGACGTGCGACTGTGCCGGCCCGAGACGATGAATGCGCTCGACCCGGCGATGTTCGACGCGATCGCCCACGCGCCGGCGGCGCTCGCCGCCCTGCCCCGGATGCGGGTGGTGTCTAGATAAGGGCGCGCGTTCCGCGCCGGGGGTCGACATGGCCAGCATGGTGCGAGTGGCCCGGGCTCCACTGATGCCCCGCATCCACGGCCCCGCCAACCTGCAGCAGCATGTCGCCTGGAGCCGGCGCGCGCTGCCCGCACCGGTTATTGCGGCGGTGCATCCGCCGCCCGCCTTCCGATGCCGGGGCCGCCGACCCGGAAGCCTCCGGCGTCGGCGGATGAAGAGCCTCTGGTCAGTACGCCATCGTGTTCGGCTTCGTCTCCTCGATCGCGACCAGGATCATCCGCTCCCAGATCGCCGTGTCGCCGACCGCCGCCATCCTGTGGTCCGGCTCGCGCAATGTCCTGAGCACCGCAAGCGCGTCGTCGAGATGATCCTTCCACGCCGAGTCGACATGCGCGGAGGCGGACTCCTGCTGACCATCCGCGTTGGCGCTGATCCGCTGCGCGGCCAGGACGCGGGCGATCCGCTCGGCGGCTGGGGTGGTGGCGACGTCCATCGTTACTCTCCTGGTTGCGAGGGCAGAACGACAGGACCCGGCGCCGGTTGCCTGCCGCCCATCGTTCGTGCGAGCCTGCCGGGTATGATCGATGCCCTGCTCCTCTTCCTCCAGGCCGCGCCCGCCACCGCCGCCGGTCCGCTCCCGTCCGACCCGGTGCCCGCCGACTGGCGGCCAATCCCCGACGACGAGTTGATGGTGATGACGCTCGCCGACGGGCGGGTGGTGACGATCCGCCTCGCGGGTCCGCAGGCGCCGCAGCATGTCGCCAACGTCCGCGCACTCGCCCGCGCGCACTGGTGGGACGGGCTGACCGTCTATCGCGTGCAGGAGAACTGGGTGGTCCAGTGGGGCGACCAGAGCGAGAGGAAGCCGCTGGCCGACGGGGTCGTGAAGGTGCCTGCGGCTGAATACGACCTTGCCGCCGGCTTCCACCCCGCGCAGCGGCTGGCGCGCGCCGACGCCTACAGCGCCGCCTCGGGCATCACCGCCGATGGCTGGGCGGTCGCGGGCGACGGTGCCGGTGCGGGATGGCTGACGCACTGCTATGCCAGCGTGGGCGTGGCGCGCGACGCGGCGCCCGACACCGGCTCGGGAACGGAGCTGTTCGCGCCGCTCGGCGGATCGGCGCGGCGGCTGGACCGCAACTATACGATCGTCGGCCGGGTGATCGACGGCATGGGCACGCTCGCCGCGCTGCCGCGCTCGGCCGCGCCGATGGGGATGTACGCGACCGCCGCCGAGCGGATACCGATCGCCACGGTCCGCCTCGCCAGCGACCTGCCCGCCGCCAGCCGTCCGCACTGGCAGTATCGCAGCGCCGACAACCCGCGCTTCGCCGCGATGATAGCGTTGCGGGAACACCCCGGCGGAATGGTGGCGCTGGGCGGGGTGGACGTGTGCGACGTGCCGCTCGCGGTCAGGAGAGCGGAGTAGGCAGGCCTAGCGCCCGCGCCCGGTATGCGTTGAGTTCGGCCACTGTTCGCTCGGGTGGACCAGGTCAAGCCTTTGGCAATGCCGCATCGGCGCCAAGATGATGATTCACTCCGCTCAACAGCGAAGCGGGCCGCGCTCCCTCCGCATAATTGTAGTCGATCATCTTGCCGCCACGCGGCAGCCGATAGACAAAGAAACCTCTCACGTCGGACCAGCGAACCTGCCGGGGCGAGCGCACCATCCCACCTGACAGGACGAAGCCCTGCTCGTCGAGGGTCAAGCGTTGCGGACGGATCAGCGTCCAGCCGAACACTGGGATGCTAAGACCGAAGAAAAGGAGAATGAACCAACCGGCCCAGCCACCGCCGTCTGGGCCATGCATCATCCAGAGTGCAAGCAGCACAAATCCTATGCTGATCGCAAGTGCAACAACGTCTTGCTGCGCGAGCCGACGATTTCCCGTGGCTTCACCTGCGCGCTACCCGCCTACCGCCCCACCCAGTCCGCCACCTGCGCCGCGACCTGGTTCGCGGCCGCGTTCAGCCCGGTGCCGGCACCTGCCGCGTCGATGGTCGCGACCGGCACGCGCGCCTCGAACCGTTGCTTTGCGATGCCGCCGCCCGTGGCGCGCACCAGCGAGGCGTCATAGATCACCACCGCAGACTGGCTGGCCGCATCGATGCCGAACATGCGCAGCTCGCCCGTCAACTGCGCGCTGCCTGTCTGGAACGATTGCGCGCCGCTCAGCACCACACGCCCGGTGCGGGCCGTGATCGTGTCGCCCAGGATGCGCGCGAACCCCTGCGCCGGGGGCGCGACCCACAGCGCGGACTTGATGTAGGCGACCGTCGTCGGCGTGGCCTGCACCGGTACGCGCGGCGTCGCCAGTTCCTGCGGCACCGCCGGCACCTGCACGGTGATCGACGGCGACCCGGCGTCCGATGGCGCGGCCAGCGGCTGGCTGGTCACCGTCGCCACCGCACGGCCACCGACCGACAGCGTCGAGGCGGTCGTGCCCGGCGCGACGGCGGCGACCTGTTGCTGTCCCACCGGCGGCTGCGCGGTGCTGGTAAGCGTCAGCATCGAGGGCGGCGGCTTGGCGCCCAAGCTGATGCAGCCGGCGAGCGCCACGCAGGCGGCGAGCGATACGAGCGTCTTCATCCCAGCCCTCTCCAGCCCTCTCACTTGGTCTTGCCCGGCTTGTAGTCCGGCAGCTTGGGACTGCCGATCAGCGAAGTCGCACCCTGCTGATCCACCTTCGTGGCGATCGAGTTGAGCGACTGCGCGGTCTCGCGAAGGTCGTGCACCAGCTGGCCGACTTCGGGCACCGTCTGCTTCGAAAAGGCCTGCAGCCCCGGCCGCGCGTCGCCCAGGGCGGCGTTCAGCGTGTCGGTGCTCGACCTGGCCGACGCGATGGTGGCGTTGAGGTTCGCCAGCGTCGGCTTCACGTCGTTGGCGAGCAGGCCGTTGCTGGTCTGCGCCAGATCGCCGATCTGCTTCGCCGCGACACCCGCCTGCTGGATCGCGACACGGGTCTGCGCCAGCGTCCCGGCGATCTCCGGACCCCGATCGGCCAGCGCGCCGGTCAGCCGATTGGTGTTGTCGAGGATGCCGGCCAGCGAGGACTGGTTCCGGTCGGTCAACAGCCCTGTCAGCCGTTCGGTCAGCGTCGAGAGCCGCTCCAGCAACTGCGGCGCGGAGTTCAGGATCGCGCCCAGGCCGCCGGTCTTGGTCGGGATGACCGGCACGCCATAGGGGCAGTCGTGGTTGGGCACGGGCTGCGGGCAGACGAGCGCGGGCTGCCCCCTGATCCCCCCGTCGAGACTGACGGTGCTGGTGCCGGTGAAGCTGCCCTGGATCGTCGCCGTGGTTCCCTGAAGGATCGGCACGTCGTCCGTCACCTGGACGCGCACGCGCACGAACTGCGGATCGAAGATCCGGATTTCCTTCACCTGCCCGGACACGACTCCCGAATAGCTGACCTGCGATCCCTTCGCGAGACCGTCGACGGCCTGTTTGAAGAAGACGTCATATTCCTTCTGGTGCGTGCCGCCGATGCGGGCCAGCCACACCGTGAACAGCGCCAGCAGCGCCAGCAGGATCAGCACCACGGCGCCGACCAGCACATGGTTGGAACGCGTTTCCATCAGTTCGCCGCCCTATCCTGCGTTCCGGCAGTGTTCTGCTGCTGAGTCGCCACCGCCGCCCTGCCCCGGGGACCACGGAAATATTGCTGGATCCACGGATGGTCCAGTGCCAGCAGCTCGGGGATCGTTCCGACCGCGATGACCTTGTGGTCCGCGAGCACCGCCACCCGGTCGCAGATCGCGTACAGCGAGTCGAGATCGTGGGTGATGAGGAACACCGTCAGCCCCAGCGTCTTCTGGAGCGACTTCGTCAGGTCGTCGAACGCCGCCGCGCCGATCGGGTCTAGGCCGGCGGTCGGCTCGTCCAGGAACAGCAGTTCGGGATCGAGCGCGAGCGCCCTTGCGAGGCCGGCGCGCTTGCGCATGCCGCCCGACAGCTCGGCGGGATATTTGGGCGCGGCATCGGCGGGCAATCCGGTCATCACCACCTTGTACGACGCGATCTCGTTCATCAGCGCGAGGTCGAGGTCGGGGTAGAACTCGCGCAGCGGCACCTCGACGTTCTCCGCGACCGTCAGCGTGGAGAACAGCGCGCCGCCCTGGAACAGCACGCCCCAGCGTTTGCGCACCGACGTCGCCTCCGCCGCCCCGCCGTCGATCATCGACTCGCCGAACACATGCACCTCGCCGGCCGACGGCATCTGCAGCCCGATGATCGAACGCATCAGCACCGACTTGCCGGTACCCGATCCCCCGACCACGCCGAGTATCTCGCCGCGCCGCACGTCAAGGTCGAGATCCTGGTGGACGATCTGATCGCCGAAATGGTTGCGCAGGCCGCGCACCGTGATGACGGGATCGGTCGCCACGTCCGGCCCGTCGCGTGAGCTGCGAGTGTCGGTCGCCACCGTCAGATCCAGCCGATCTTCTCGAAGAACACCGCGAAGAAGGCGTCGAGCACGATGACCAGGAAGATCGATTGCACCACCGCCGAGGTAGTGCGGGTGCCGACCTGTTCGGCGTCGCCCTCGACCTGCATTCCCTGATAGCAGCCGATGATCGCGATCAGTGCGCCGAACACCGGCGCCTTGATGAGGCCGATGTACAGGTCGGTGAGCGGCACGACTTCCTGGATGCGCTGGATGAAGGTGACGGGGGGAATGTTGAGGCTGGTCCAGCACAGCAGCCCGCCGCCGATGATCGCGATCACCGACGCATAGAAGCTGAGCAGCACCATCATCACCACGCACGCGATGACGCGCGGCAGCACCAGCGCCTCCATCGGCGAGACGCCGATGGTGCGCATCGCGTCGATCTCCTCGGTCAGCTTCATCGTGCCCAGCTGCGCGGCAAAGGCGCTTCCCGACCGGCCGGCGACCATGATCGCGGTCATCAGCACGCCCAGTTCGCGCAGCGTGATGCGGCCGACGAGATTGATCGTGAACACCTCCGCGCCGAACTGCTGAAGCTGCACCGCCCCCTGTTGCGCGATCACGATCCCGATCAGGAAGTTCATCAGCCCGATGATGCCGAGCGCGGCGACACCCACCACCTCGAACCGCTGCACCGTGGCGTTGTAGCGGAAGCGGACCTGCGGCTCCGGCCCGCGCCGTCCCGTGACGAACCAGCCGGTCCAGCGCAATATGCTGAAACACACGGCCCAGAAGGCGATCGTCGTCGCGCCCAGGAAACCGAGCAGCCCGAGCAGCGTGGAACCCGCGGTCGCGACCGCGTCGCCGACCTCCCCCAACACGCGGCTGAAACCGCCTTGCGGCGCGACCAAGGTCGCGACCGGCTGGTCCGCCTTTTCCACCTGTTCGAACAAGTGATGGCTGTCGCCCGACAGCCCCTCGATCCGGGCGCGGTGCTGGAGCGCGAAGCGGTGGACGATCCACGCGCCGATGGTATCGATCCGGTCGATCCCCGACAGGTCCACCGCGGCGACGTCACCCGACACATGGCCCAGCCGATCAGGCAGGCCGCCGAGCTGCGCGAGCAGCAGGTTGCCGGTGAAGCGCAGCGTCCGGGCATCGCCCGTGCCTTCCTCGGCGAAATCGGCCTGTCCGCTCATGCGTACGATGCCTAGCGACAAAGCGCGCCGGCCCGCAAGCGGTTCGACGAGGCTCAGATCGCGACATCGACGACATGGATCGCCAGGCCGACCAGCCCGCCGACGATCGTGCCGTTGACGCGGATATACTGAAGGTCGCGGCCGACCTGGTTCTCCAGCCGGCGGGTGATGGTCGCGGCGTCCCAGCCGCGCACCGTTTCCGACACCAGCCGCACGATCGCGTCGCCATAATCGGCGGCGATGCCCACGACCGCGCGGCGCACGAAGCGATTGATCGTGGTCGCCAGCCGCCGATCCGCGCGCAGCGTCCCGCCGATCTGGCGCAGCACCTCGCCCAACGGCCCCCGCATCGCCCGTTCGGGATCGCGCGCGATCCGCAACAGGGCGCCCCGTGCCTGTTCCCACAGGCCGTCCAGCCAGTGCTGCATCGCGGGGTTCGCGATCAGCTCGTCCTTCATCGTCTCGACCCTCACGCGCAGGGCGGCATCGTTGCGCAGGTCGTCGGCGAACCGCACCAGCCCCTCCTCGGCGCGCACGCGCAACGGGTGATCCGAATGCTCGGCCATGTCGGCCAGCAGCTTCTGCAGTCCCGCGATCAGACGATCGGCCAGCGCCTCGTCGAGACCCGTCCAGCGCAGCACCGCGCCGGCGCGGTCGTGGACGATCTGGCGGATCAACGCGTCGTTGCCCTCCAGCGCGCCTGCGGACCAGCGTATCGCGCTGTCGAGAAGCGGCGCGTGGCGGCCCTCGGCGACCATCGCGTTGAGCAGCTGACCCAGGATCGGCGCCACCTGCGTCTCGCGCAGCCGGGTGCCGGCCGCCGCCTTCACCAGCCCGCCGAGCCGCGCGGGGTCGAGCCCCTCCAGCGCCTGTGCCACCAGCTTCGATGCGCCTCGCCGGAACCTGCCCCCCGCGTCCTCCGGCGGATCGGTGAGCCAGCGGGCAACCCCGCCGGCGACATCGAGCGGTCGCATCCGCCGCGCCACCACCGATGCGATCAGGAAATTGGTGCGCAGGAACAGCGCCAGCGTCTCGCCGATCCTGTCCTTGTTGCGCGGCACGATCGCGGTATGCGGGATCGGCAGGCCGAGCGGATGGCGGAACAGCGCCGTCACCGCGAACCAGTCGGCCAGCCCGCCGACCATCGCCGCCTCCGCGAAGGCGCGCAGATAGCCAAGGCCGGGCCGTGCAGGCTCCAGCGTGCGGGCGACGACGTACAGCGCCGCCATCACCAGCAGCAGCCCGGTCGCCACCACCCGCATCCGCACCAGACCCTGTGGCGCGGGATCGCTGCCTGGCCGGCGCGTGAGGAATGAAGGAGCGATCACCCGCACCCTTATTCCGGCGATCGACCGCCGGGGTATCGCGCGATCACTCCGCCGCCGGCTGTGGCTCGTCGCCGCGATAGCCGATCGCGCCCGGAGCTCCGCCGTGGAGCCCACCCTGGATCGCCGGACCCCGTGGCGGCCCGTCGATGACCGGCAGGCCGTCGTCGCCGGGCTTATAGGTGAGCAGACGGCGACCAAGCCTCGGGCCGACCCACTCCTCGATCCCCACCGCGAGACTGAACGTTGCCGGTACGATCAGCAGCGTCAGGATCGTCGAGACCGTCAGTCCGCCGATGACCGTGATACCCATCGGCGCGCGCGACGAGCTGTCGCCGGTCAGCGCCAGCGCGGTCGGCACCATGCCGGCCACCATCGCCACCGTCGTCATCACGATCGGCTGCGCTCGCTTGTGCCCAGCGTCCAGGATCGCGCTGATCGTGTCGACGCCATGCGCCATCTCCTCCAGCGCGAAGTCGATCAGCAGGATCGAGTTCTTGGCGACGATGCCCAGCAGCATCAGCAAGCCGATGAACACCGGCATCGACAGCGCATACCCCGTCATCAACAGCGCAAGCAGCCCGCCGAGCGGCGCCAGGAACAGCGAGCCCATGTTGACGAACGGCGGCAGGAAGCGGCGATACAGCAGGACCAGCACGGCGAAGACCAGGAACACGCCGGCCGCGACCGCCACGATGAAGTTCTTGACCATCTCGCTCTGCCACTTGGCCTGGCCCAACGTCAGTTCGCCGACGCCCAGCGGAAGGTTCTTCATGATCGGCAGTGCGTGGATCTGCTTCATCGCCTCGCTGATGACGACGCCCTGCGGCATCGACGCGCCGACGGTCAGCTGGCGCTGCTGCGCCACGCGCTCGATCTTGGTCGGCCCGGCGCCGAAGCCGATCGCGGCGACGACGCCCAGCGGCACCGATCCGCCGCCCGCGGTCGTCACCGGCAGGTTCGAGATCGTCGACAATCGCTGGCGGGAGTCCTGAGCCAGCGCGACTCGAATCGGCACCTGACGATCGGACAGCGAGAACTTGGCGCTGTTCTGGTCGATATCGCCCAACGTGGCGATGCGGATCGCGCTCGACAGCGCGCTGGTCGTCACGCCGAGATCGGCGGCCAGATCGAGGCGCGGCGTGATGACGATCTCGGGCCGCTTCAGGTCGCCGGTAACGCGCGGGGCGACCACGGTCGACAGCTTCTGCATCTGCTCGACCAGCGTCGACGCGGTTTCGGAGAGCAGTTTCGGATCGTCGCCGCCCAGCGTCACGGTGACGGGCAGGCCGCTTCCGCCCCAGCCGCTCTGCGCGCGGAAGGTGACGCGCGCGTCGGGGATCGCCGCCATCTCGGCTGCCAGGCTGCGCTCGAACTCCGCGCTGCGCATCGTCCGCTGGTCCTTGGGCTTGAAGATCGCGATCGCGCGACCGTTGCCCACGAACGAGCGTTGATAGACGTGCTCCACCTGCGGCTGGCGCTTCAGGACCGCGGCGACCTGGCTCACCACCCGCTGGGTTTCGGCAAGGGTGGTGCCGGGCACCATCTCGATGCTCGCGGTGCTGCTGTCGGCATTGGCCTCCGGCTGGAACTCCATCGGCAGCACCATGAAGCATACCGCCGTCAGCGCGAGCGCCCCCACCCCCGCGACGATCGCCGACCAGCGATGCTTCAGGGTCCAGCGCAACGTCGCCATGTAGCGATCCATGAGCCAGCCCTCGCCGTGGCTGGCGACCCCGTGCGACTTCAGGAAATAGGCCGCGATCATTGGCGTAATGAGGCGCGCGACCGCCAGGCTCATCAGCACCGAGACGACGACGGTCAGACCGAAGTTCTTGAAGAACTGGCCCGATATGCCCGGCATCAGACCCACCGGCAGAAACACCGCGACGATCGCCATCGTCGTCGCGAGCACCGCCAGGCCAATCTCGTCGGCGGCGTCGATCGAGGCCTGGTACGCGCTCTTGCCCATGCGCATGTGGCGGACGATGTTCTCGATCTCGACGATCGCATCGTCGACCAGCACGCCTGCGACGAGGCTCAGCGCCATCAGCGTCATGCCGTTCAGCGTGAAGTGCATCAGGTCGAGGAACCAGAAGGTGGGGATCGCCGACAGCGGGATCGCCAGCGCCGAGATGATCGTCGAACGCCAGTCGCGCAGGAACAGGAACACCACGAGCACCGCGAGCACCGCACCCTCGACCATCGCCTCCATCGCGGCATGATACTGGGTCTCGGTATACTTCACCGTGTTCGAGATCATCTGGAAGCGGACCCCGGGGTTGCGCTTTTCCAGCGCGGCGAGCTTCGCCTGGGCGCCCCGGAACACGCTGACGTCCGACCCGCCCTTGGCGCGCTGGAAGTCGAACGAGATCACCTGCCGTCCATCAAGGGCGGAGGTCGAGCGTTGCTCGGCGTACAGGTCGCGGACCTGCGCGATGTCGACCAGCCGCACGGTGCGCCCGCCGCCGACCGAGATCTGCGTCTGGCCGAGCTGATAGGCGTCGTGCGCGTTGCCCAGCACGCGCAGCGACTGTTCGGACCCGCCGATCTCGGCACGGCCGCCGGCGGCGTTGACGTTCACCTGGCGCAGCTGGGCGTTGACCTGGCTGGCGGTCAGGCCCTGCGCCTGGAGGCGCACCGGGTCGAGAATTACGCGGATCTCGCGCGACACGCCGCCGTTGCGCTCCACGGTCGCCATCCCCGGCACCGACAGCAGTTCCTTGGTGACGGTGTTGTCGATGTACCAGCTCAGCTGCTCGACGGTCATGGCGGTGCTGATCGCGGCATAGTTGGCCAGATCGTCGCCGGTCGTGTTGGCGCGCATTACCTGCGGCTCCAGGATACCCTCGGGCAGGTTGGAGCGGATCTGCTGGATCGCGCTGCGCACGTCCTCCACCGCGCGATCGATCGGCGTGCCGATCGTCAGCTGCACGACCGTCGTCGATTCGCCCTCGGTGACGGTTGAATCGATCTCGTCGATGCCCTGCAGGCTGCGCACCGCGGCCTCGACCCGCTGCGTCACCTGCGTCTCCAGCTCGCTTGGCGCGGCGCCGGGTTGGGTTATGTCGACGATCACCACCGGAAAGTCGACGTCCGGCTGCTTGTTCACCTCCATCGTCGCGAAGCTGAGAATGCCGGCGACCGACAGCATGAAGAACAGCACGATCGACGGGACCGGGTTGCGGATCGACCAAGCGGAGACGTTGCGAAAGTTCATCGACCTATCCCACCGCCCTCAGGATTGGGCGGATGCGCTGACCCACGTTGAGGAACGCACCTGCCGACATCACCACCTTTTCCGTCCCGTCGAGTCCGGCAGCGACCGCCACCCCGTCGTCCGACACGTTGCCCAGGGTCACCGACCGACGCTGCACCGTGTCTCCCGTTCCGACCACGTAGACATAGTTTCCCTTGTCGTCGCTCTGGATCGCGGATTGCGGCAACAGCGGCGCCACGGACGCGCCGCTGGTGATGGTCGCCGCGGCGAAACCGCCGGGCCGCAGCGCGGGATCGTACCGCAGCGCCACGCGCGCGATCCCCTGACGGCTGGCCGGATCGATCACGGGCGACACCTGCCATACCGTGCCGGGGAACGAAACCGCGCTGCCCACCGGCGTCACCTTCGCGACCGATCCGGCGTGCACGATCGCAAGGTCGTTCTCGGCGAGCAGCGCGCGCATCTCCATCTCGCCGCCCCGCGCCATGCGGAACAGCGTGCCGGTGCTTGCGCCGACGACCTGCCCCGGCTCGATCTGCCGCGTCAGGACCAGCCCCTCCGCTGGCGCGCGGACATCGAGCCGGCTGTTCGCGGCGCGCTGCTGTGCGAGCTGTGCCTGCGCCATCTTCACGCGAGCGTCGGCGGCGTCGCGTGTCGCGGCCTTACTCTCGATATCGGCCTTGGAGATGAAGCCGCGCCCGACGAGCTGCTGCGCGCGGTCGAGCGCGGACTGGGCAAGCGTCGCGTCCGCCTGCGCGACCTTTATCGAGGCGGCGAGGCTGGCGGCCGTCTCCTGCTGCACCGATCGGTCGAGCGTCGCGAGCACCTGGCCGGCCTGGACCCACTGGCCCGGCTGCACCAGCACCGCCGTCACCTTCCCACCCTCGCCCGCGACGCCGACCGGCATGTCGACCCGGGCGGCGAGCGAGCCGGTCGCGGACAGGGTACGGTCGATCGTCCGCCGACCGGGCTGGATGACCGTCACCTGAGGGATCTGGTCGGTCGCGGAATGCGACGCGGCGGTCGGCTTGCGATGCCCGAACACGAGCGCCGCGATGGCCAGGACGACGATCGTCACGACGGCGACCAGCATGGCACGGCGACGCGAGCGCGGCGGCGCGGCAAGCGCCAGCTGCGGGTCGGTGCCGATGCTACCCGTCTCGTATCTCATTCGTGTCACGCTTTCCCGCCCGGCGACCAGTACCCCACTACTGTGTTACGGGAATATCACACCCTACTCAAGTGGAATAGGTCCGTATGGTATCGTGCGCGGCGCGATGTCGGAAAAGGATCGGTGCCGGTCCGCATCGACGGCCGCTGCCGTCACGCCGACCTTGGACGCCGAACGCGACGAAGCCGCCCGAAATACATCCGGACGGCTTCGGCGGCATCGCTTTGTCCGGGGTTAGCGGACGCGCCCGCGGCGCACGAGATTGACGATCGCCAGCAGGATGATGGCGCCGACCAGCGAATAGATGAACGACGTGATCGTCACGCCATTGTTCAGGTTGGCGCCGCCGCCGAACAGGAGGCCGGCGATGACCGCGCCGACGATGCCGACGACGATGTTGACGATGATGCTGTTGTTGTCGCGCATGATCATGCCGGCAAGCCAGCCCGCGACACCGCCAACGATCAGCCAGATGATGATGCCCACGTCATGTCTCCCCGTTTCAGCCCCCAACCGGGCATGGGAAGGAGACTCGCGACCCCCGAGGTTGGTTCCATAATCTGTAACTTCGATCAATACTTCTGCTGCCGCTCATAGAGCGTCTTGTAGTGCTGGATGCGGGTCACGCGGAGGCCGGGCATGCCCGACCGGTCGATCGCGCGCTGCCAGCCGGCGAACTCCTCGACGGTCAGCTTGTAGCGATCGCATACCTCGTCCACCGACAGCAGACCGCCGTTCACGGCCGCCACGACCTCTGCCTTGCGGCGCACGACCCAGCGTGTCGTCTCGGGCGGCGGCAAGGTGTCCAGCGTCAGCGATTCGCCGAGTGGACCGATCACCTTGGCGGGACGGATTTTCTGGTTCTCGATCATGATTGTCCCCGGTCGAAGCATGCGCTCCGTGCGCTGGCCATTCGTGGCGCCGACTGGCGGCCCCTATGCGCCGGCCGCTTGAAGATCGCCTGAAACGGCTGGGTAAACGGCACGTTCACCCATTCCACTCGGCGATCGACATCGCCACCGTTCCCGCGAAGGCGGAACCGGTTCGCGGCCGCGCGGTGGGCAGGCGTGCCTGTGCCTGCGCCGTCGGGCTGGCCGCCTGGCGCGCGCCGGCCATCGCCAGCAACGCGACCGCGTCCGGCCGGCCCCGCGCGCCATCCGCGTCGGGCATCCACGAAATAATGCCGAGATCCAAACGCCATACACTCCTCACCCGCCGCGCCATGCTTTGGCGGCCGACGGGCGTGGCATAGGACCAAGGGGCTGAAGGCCGGGTAAACCGCAGTGAAAGCAATTGCTAACGCTGGTGAAAGTCGTGTCCGCCATCGCTATGTCGCCTCCAATGACAGACCCGGATGCCATCGACTTCCAGCTCGGTCCCGATCTGGCGGGCCGGCGCATCGTCGTCGCCATGTCCGGCGGCGTCGACAGCTCCGTCGTGGCCGCACTCGCCCATGCGGCCGGCGCCGAGACGATCGGCGTCACCCTGCAGCTCTATGATCATGGCGAGGCGGTGGGACGCGCGGGAAGCTGCTGCGCGGGGCGCGACATCCGCGATGCGCGCGCGGTGTGCGAGCGGCTGGGGATCGCACATTACGTGTTCGACCATGAATCGAGATTTCGCGAGCACGTCATCGACCGCTTCGCCGACGAGTATCTGGCCGGGCGCACGCCCATTCCGTGCGTCAGCTGCAACACCGGCCCCAAGTTCACCGATCTTCTGGGTCTCGCTCGCGACCTGGGCGCCGATGCGCTCGCCACCGGGCATTACGTGCGCCGGCTCGAAGGGGCGGACGGTGCGCAGCTGCACCGGGCCGTCGACCCGGCGCGCGACCAGAGCTACTTCCTGTTCGCCACCACGCAGGCACAGCTCGACTATCTGCGCTTTCCGCTCGGCGATCTGCCCAAGCGGCGGGTGCGCGAGCTTGCGGCCGAACTGGGGCTGGCGGTCGCGGGCAAGGCGGACAGCCAGGACATATGCTTCGTGCCCGACGGCGACTATGCCGGCCTGGTCACGCGCCTGCGCCCTGAGGCGGCGGCGGGAGGCGAGATCGTCGACCTGTCGGGCCGGGTGCTGGGGACCCATCCGGGCATCGTCCACTTCACCGTGGGCCAGCGTCGCGGGCTGAACCTGAACGGGACCGCCGAGCCGCTGTACGTCGTGCGCGTCGATGCCGCCTCGCGACGGGTGGTGGTGGGGCCGCGCGCGTCGCTGGCGGTTGGGGCGGCGCGGCTGGAGGGGGTGAACTGGATCGGCGGCGACCATGCGGGGCCGCTGACCGTCAAGGTGCGCTCGATGGCGAAGCCCGCGCCGGCGCGGCTGGCGGGCGAGCGGCTGGTGTTCGACATGCCCGAATACGGCGTCGCACCGGGCCAGGCGGCGGTCCTCTATGCGGGCGAGCGGGTGCTCGGCGGCGGCTGGATCGCCGGAACGGAAGCGGGAAGATTACCGGCTGCGTAGGGCGCCCCTCGACGCACCGCCCGTGTCCGCCGTGGGGGGCCACCCTTCGAGGCGAACGGGATCCTACCCCAGCAGGAAAATGCCCTCGATCACCGTCACGCAGGTACCGCCGAGCACCACACGGTCGCCCTCCAGCGCGCAGGTCAGCCGACCGCCGCGTGCGCTCGCCTGAAAGGCGGTGAACCTGTCCTCGCCCAGCCGCCTGGCCCAATAGGGTACGACGACGGCATGCGCGGCGCCGGTGACGGGGTCCTCGTCGATCCCGAAGGCGGGCGTGAAGGCGCGGGTGACAATCGCCGTGTCGTCACCCGGCGCGGTCACGATGATCAGCAGCTCGCCTTCCGCCGCCAGCGCACGCTGGTCCGGCCGACAGGCGCGCACCGCCGCCTCGTCCGCCACCACGACCACCGCGTAGCCGCCGTCGCGCCACAGCGTCTCGGTCGCCGCGACGCCGAGCGCGGCGACGATGCCCGGCAGCGGCCTCGCCGCCGGCGTCCATGCGGGGAGGGCGAGACGGTATCCAGCGCCATCGCGCGCCACTTCCAGCAGCCCCGCCTTGCGCGTCCGGAAGCGGACCCGGTCCGATGACGGGTCGGCCGACAGCACGACATGCCCGCTCGCCAGCGTCGCATGGCCGCACAGCGCCACCTCCGCCGTCGGCGTGAACCAGCGCAGTTCATAGTCCGCGTCACCGGCCGCCTGGGGCACGAGAAAGGCGGTCTCCGACACGTTGTTCTCGGCGGCGATCGCGTGGAGCGTCGCATCGTCCAGCCAGCCGTCGAGCGGGATCACCGCCGCCGGATTGCCCGCGAACGGCCGGTCGGCGAAAGCGTCGACCTGCGTGAAGGGAAGCCTTTTGATCGCCACGGGAGCCGTCACGCGCGCTTGCCGAACCAGTGCGGCGTCACGTCGGTCTCCACCAGCGGGTTGTCGGTATCGACATGACCTTCGGGATCGAGGTGGATCAGGACCTCCACCCTGGGAAAGGCGCGGAGCAGCGCGTCCTCCATGGTCTCGACCAGATCGTGCGCCTGCGCGACGCTCAGGCGACCGTCCACCTCCATGTGGAACTGAGCGAAGTCGTGGATGCCGGCACGGCGGGTGCGGAAGT
The DNA here is from genome assembly GCF_903643035.1 of Sphingomonas bacterium. Lineage (GTDB taxonomy): Bacteria > Pseudomonadota > Alphaproteobacteria > Sphingomonadales > Sphingomonadaceae > Sphingomonas. The sequence continues at coordinate 17,508 of NZ_CAHJWW010000005.1, forward strand.
CGTGGATCCCCTTCAGGCCTTCCTGACGCGCGGCGACGTCCAGGAAGCGCGCGCGCTGCTCGTCAGGCCATTCCCGATCCATCAGCATGTCGATCGCGTGGGTGGACGCCTTGAACGCGCCGAACGCCAGCCATGCGGCGATGGCGATGCCGAACACCGAGTCCGCGCCGCGCACGCCGGCATATTGGTCGAGCACCAGCGCGACGATGACCGCGACGTTGACCAGCACGTCCGACTGGTAGTGGACGTTGTCGGCCATGATCGCGACCGACCCGGTCCTGCGGATGATGCTGCGCTGATAGGCGAGCAGCACCAGCGTCGCGCCGATCGCCGCCACCGACACGCCGATCCCGAGCCCCGCCTCGCCGGTGCCGGCGGCGCCGATCCGCAGCACCGCGCGGCACGCGATCACGATCGCCGACGCGGTGATGAGCATGACCTGGAACAGCGCCGCCAGCGCCTCCGCCTTGCCGTGGCCGAACCGGTGGTCCTGATCCGCCGGCTGCGCCGCCATCCGGACGCCGTACAGCGTGACGATGCCGGAGAGCAGGTCGAGCCCGGTGTCGGCGAGGCTGCCCAGCATCGCCACCGATCCGCCCGCCCACGCCGCCCAGGCCTTCAGCACGAGCAGGAAGCTTGCCATCGCCACGCTGGCGAGCGCGGCGCGCACCGCGAAGGGGATCGCGCGGCGGCGTTCGTCCTGCGTCATGGGAACAGCAATCCTTCGCTCCAGCCGGCCTCGCCGTCACCATCGCCGATTCGGGTGAACAACCGCCGCTCGTGCAGCCGATGGGCGCGGTCCTGCCAGAACTCGATGCGCTCGGGTGCGACGCGATAGCCGCCCCAGAAGGGCGGGCGCGGCACGTCCTGCCCCTCGAACCGTGCACTCACCTGCTCCACCCGCGCCTCGAACGTCTCGCGCGCGTCGAGCGGGCGGGACTGGTCCGACGCCCAGGCGCCGATCTGGGAATGACGCCCGCGACTGGCGAAATACGCGTCGCTTTCGGCGTCGGAGGCGAGTGTCACCGGCCCCTCGATCCTGATCTGGCGACGCAGCGACTTCCAGTGGAACAACAGCCCGGCGCGCGGACCCGCGGCCAGGTCGCCGGCCTTGCGCCCCTCCCGATTGGTGTAGAACACGAAGCCGGCCGCATCGTGGCCCTTCAGCAGGACCATCCGCACCGACGGCTGGCCGGCAGCATCGACAGTGGCGAGCGCCATCGCGTCGGGATCGTTCGGCTCGCTCTCGCGCGCTTGCGCGAACCACGCGTCGAATAGGGCCAGGGGATCGTCCATCGACGCCTTGTAGCGTGTCGGCGGCCCGGTTTGAACCCGCGAGTTGCGCCCCCCTACCGCCTCGCGTGCGGGAACGGAACGAGTCCGCGCGTCGCGGATTGTTTCGACTTCGCGGCGGAAGGGGTGGACAGTGGCGGCCAGGGCCTATTGGCAGGGACAGATCAGGCTCGCGCTGGTGTCGATCCCCGTCGAGATCCATACCGCCACCAAGTCGGGCGCGGTGATCAGCTTCAAGCAGATCCACGAGCCGAGCGGCAAGCCGGTCCATTACGAAAAGGTCGTCACCGGCGTCGGCCCGGTCGATCCGGACGAGATCCGCAAGGGCTATGAGTACGAGAAGGGCTCGTTCGTCCTGCTGGAGCAGGACGAGATCGACGCGGTGAAGCTCGACTCCAAGAAGACGCTGGAGCTGACGCAGTTCGTCGACGCGAGCGAGATCGACGTACTGTATTACGAAAAGCCCTATTTCGTCGTGCCCGCCGACGATCTCGCGGAAGAGGCGTTCATCGTGCTTCGCGAGGCGCTGCGCCGCGCGAAGAAGGTCGGGCTGGGACAGCTCGCGCTGCGCGGCCGCGAGTACGTCGTCTCCCTCAAGCCGTGCGGGCGCGGCATGATCCTGGAGACGCTGCGCTATGCCGACGAGGTGCACAAGTCGCAGGGGTTCTTTCGCGACATCCCCGACCAGACGCCCGACCCGGACCTGCTCGACCTCGCCACCGCCTTGATCGACAAGAAGACCGCCGCCTTCCACCCGCAGGATTACCACGACCGATATATCGATGCATTGCGCGACCTGGTCGAGCGCAAGCGCGCCGCCAAGGGCGCGCACATCGTCGAGGATGCGGGCGAGGACAAGCCGGCCAAGGGCGGCAACGTCGTCGACCTGATGGCGGCGCTGAAGAAGTCGATGGAGCGGGGCGCGGCGGCGGCTCCGGCGGCGAGCGCGCCGGCTAAACCGCCTGCGAAGAAGCCGCCCGCTAAATCGCTCGCAAAGGCTAAGGCCGAACCAAAGCCCGACGATGCTCCGGCTCCACGCAAGGCGGCGCGCAAACGTGCCTAGCCCTCTATCCGTCACCCCCGCGAAGGCGGGGGCCCTGCTATCTTTGCGGGCCGCCAGAAGCGGGACCCCGGCTCAGGCCTGTCCTGAGCGACGCCGCAGGCGACGTCGAAGGGGCCGGGGTGACGAAAAAAGGATAGGCACCGATTGTGGGTGGGACCAGCGCCATGGCTGACGCCGACCCGCTGGCCCGCTACAATGCCAAGCGCGACTTCGCGCGGACCGCGGAACCGGCCGGCACGCTCGAACCGGGTCATGGCAACCGCTTCGTCGTCCAGAAGCACGACGCCACCCGCCTCCACTGGGACTTCCGCCTCGAAGCCGGCGGCGTGCTCAAGAGCTGGGCGGTGACGCGCGGCCCCAGCCTCGACCCCGACGAGAAGCGGCTGGCGGTGCGGACGGAGGATCACCCGCTCGCCTACGGCGATTTCGAGGGGACGATCCCCAAGGGCGGGTATGGCGGCGGCACCGTCATGTTGTGGGACGACGGCAGCTGGGCGCCGGTTCCGGGCAAGTCCGCCGCCGACATCGATCGCGGTCACCTCCACTTCGTGCTCTATGGCACACGCATGCGCGGCGAATGGATGCTGATCCGGCTCAAGCCGCGGGGTAAGGAGCGCAACGAGAACTGGCTGCTGCGCAAGGTGACGGACGGCGAGGCGGGCGGCACCGACGCGCTGGTCGAGACCGCGCTGACTAGTGTGAAGACCGGCCGGACGATGGCGGAGATCGCGGACGGGGTCGCGCCGGCCCCGAGCAAACGACCGTCATCCCCACGAAAATCGTCATCCCCACGAAAGCGGGGACCCATCTCCAGCCCTCGCACGGCAGACGGCGCGCCGGAGACGGACCCCCGCCTTTCCGGGGGTGACGGCAAGGCGTCGGCCACTCGAAGCCTCCCCTCCTTCGCCGAGCCGCAATTGTGCACCCTCGTCGACCAGATCCCGGCCGGCTCGGACTGGCTGCACGAGGTGAAGTACGACGGCTATCGCGCGCTGGTCGCGGTCGGCGGCCGAGGCAAGGCACGCGCCGCGAAGGTATACACCCGCACCGGCCTCGACTGGACCGATAAGTTCGCCCGGATAGCCGTCGCCGCCGCCGCGCTGCCGGTCGCGTCCGCGCTGATCGACGGCGAGGTCGTCGCGCTCAAGGACGGGCGGCCCGACTTCTCGACGCTGAAGGACGCGATCGGCGCGGGAGGCGACATGACGTTCTTCGCCTTCGACCTCCTGGCCCATGACGGCGAGGACCTGACCGCGCTGCCCACGCTGGCTCGCAAGGAACGGCTGCGCGCGATAGTGGGCGACGGGACCGACCGTCTGCGCTTCTCCGAGCACGTCGCGGGGTCTGGCGAGCAGCTGTTCGCCACCATGTGCCGCGAGGGCTATGAGGGCGTCGTCTCCAAGCGCGCCGACGCGCCCTATCGCGGCCGCCGCACCGCCGACTGGCTGAAGACCAAGTGCATCCGCCGGCAGGAGTTCGTGATCGTCGGCTGGCTCCCGTCCGACAAGACGCGCAGCCTTCGCTCGCTGCTGCTCGGCGTGCACAAGGGCGGGGAGCTGGTCTACGTCGGCAAGGTCGGCACCGGCTTCGACGCGGCGATGCTCGACACGCTGCGGGGCAAGCTCGATGCGCTGGCGGGAAGCGCGGCGACGGTGGACGTGCCGCGCGCGATGCGCGCGATGGTGCGCGGTGCGCGCTGGGTCCGCCCGGAGATGGTGGCCGAAATCGCGTTCGCGGAGGTGACGCCCGATGGCGTCCTGCGCCATTCCAGCTTTATCGGCCTGCGCGAGGACAAGCCTGCCGGCGAGGTGGTGATCGAGACGCCCGCGCCGGTCGTCGAAGCCACGAACCTGCCTGACATCCACGTCAAAGTTTCCAGCCGCGACCGGGTGATCTTCCCCGACAGCGGCATCACCAAGGGCGAGCTTGCCGACTATTACGCCCGCATGTCCGGCATCATGCTGCCGTGGGTCGCGGACCGCCCGATCAGCCTCGTCCGCTGTCCGCAGGGGCGGGCGAAGCACTGCTTCTTCCAGAAGCACGACGCCGGCTCGTTCGGCGACGCGGTGCGCCAGGTCGACGTGCGCGAGAAGGATGGTTCGTCCGAGGCGTACCTCTACGTCGACTCGCCCGACGGGCTCGTCGCCTGCGTGCAGATGGGCACGATCGAGTTCCATGGCTGGGGCAGCCGCGTCGACCCGCTGGAGAAGCCCGACCGGATGGTATTCGACCTCGACCCCGACGAGGGGCTGGGCTTCGCAGAGACCAAGGAGGCGGCGGAATATCTTCGCGACCGGCTCGCCGACCTGGGGCTGGCGAGCTTTCCGCTCCTGTCGGGCGGCAAGGGCGTCCATGTCGTCGTGCCGCTGACGCCCGCCGCCGGGTGGCCGCAGGTGCGCGACGTCGCCGAGCGGTTCGCGCGCGCGCTCGCGCAGGCCGAGCCCGACCGGTCCGTGGCGGTGATGACAAAGGCGAAGCGCGTCGGGCGCATCTTCATCGACTACCTCCGCAACGGCCGCGGCTCGACCGCTATCATGCCATATTCCGCGCGCGCCCGTCCCGGCGCGCCGGTCGCGGCGCCCGTCTCGTGGAGCGAACTGCGCGGCATCGACACCGCCGCCCGCTGGAGCATCCACGACGCGGACGAGCTGCTCGGGCGCGCCAAGCAGCCGGGGCTGGCGGGGCTGGCGGGGCTGGCGGGCTGGGGCATCGCCGACCAGGTGCTGCCCGACCTTTGACGGCGGTCGGGTGCGCCGCCCCCGCAAGGACCGGCGCCGCCGCAAGGGAGGCGAAGGGTCCGTCGGGCACGTCACCTCGCGCGCGGTGGAGGCGGGACTGTCGCGCCGCGCCGCCAGAGGCTATGGCACGGCGATGCATTTCCTCGACCAGGCCAAGATCTTCTGCCGCTCGGGCGCCGGCGGCCCCGGCGCGGTCAGCTTCCGACGCGAGAAGTTCATCGAATACGGCGGCCCCGACGGCGGCAACGGCGGCAAGGGCGGCGACGTGGTGTTCGAGGCGGTGGCCGGCCTGAACACGCTGATCGACTTTCGCTACACCCAGCATTTCCGCGCGCCGCGCGGATCGGGCGGCTCGGGCAGCAACCGCACCGGTGGCGGCGGCGACGACCTGCTCGTACGGGTACCGGTCGGCACCCAGATCCTGTCCGAGGACAAGGAGGACGTGCTGCTCGACTTCACCCGCGCCGGCCAGCGCGAGGTCTTCCTGCGCGGCGGCGACGGCGGGCGCGGCAACGCCAGCTACAAGACCTCTACCAACCGCGCGCCGCGCCAGCACGGCAGCGGCTGGCCGTACGAGGAGGCGTGGGTGTGGCTGCGGCTGAAACTGCTCGCCGACGCCGGGCTGGTGGGACTGCCCAACGCCGGCAAGTCGACCTTCATCAACGCCGTCACGGACGCGAAGGCCAAGGTCGGCGAGTACGCCTTCACCACTACTCGTCCGCAGCTGGGCGTGGTGCGCCACCGCGGGCGCGAGTTCGTGGTCGCCGACATCCCCGGCCTGATCGAGGGCGCGGCGGACGGCGCCGGCATCGGCGACCGGTTCCTTGGCCATATCGAGCGGTGCCGCGTGCTGCTCCACTTGGTCGACGCGCAGGACGACGATGTCGGCGAGAGCTATCGCATCGTGCGCGACGAGCTGGAGGCGTACGGCGCCGGCCTCGCCGACAAGCCGCACGTCGTTGCGCTCAACAAGATCGACACGCTGGACGACGAGCTGGTGGAGGCGCTGTCCGCCGAGCTCGCCGACGCGAGCGGCGCGGACGTGGTGCCGATCTCGGGCGTGTCGGGCACCGGACTCGACTGGGTGCTCGACCGGCTGATGGAGGCGATCCCGACCCCTGAGTCGCCGGTAGAGGACGACGGCGGCGAGGTGGCGGTGGAGTGGTCGCCTGTGTGATGCGAGTGGCGCCGCGGCGGCCGGAAGTTTAGGAGAAAGTTAGGCCAACGCGGCGTAAGCGATGTTCTCACGCCACGTCGGGCGCGCTGGTCCACGGCATGAGCTGATCGAGCGCGGAGGCTGGGTGTCCGGCGACGAGGCGGGTGAGCGTGGCGGAGAGCCAGGCCTGCGGGTCGATGCGGTTCAGCTTGCAGGTCTCGACCAGCGAGGCGATCACCGCCCAGTGGTCGCCGCCTTGGTCGGAGCCGGCGAACAAAGCGTTCTTGCGGTTGAGCGCGAGCGGGCGGATCGAGCGCTCGACGGTGTTGGAGTCGATCTCGACCCGGCCGTCGTCGAGGAACCGGCAGAGCCCGTCCCAGCGGTTCAGCGCGTAGCGGATGGCCTCGGCGAGCTTGCCCTTGCCGCTGGCGCGCGCGAGACTGGTCTCCAGGAACCGGCACAGACTGGCGACCAGGGGAGCGCTTCGCTCCTGCCGAGCGGCGTAGCGCTCGTCGGGGGCGCGGCCACGTATCTCCTGCTCGATCGCGTAGAACTGGGCGATGCGGACCAGCGCCTCGGCCGCGGCGGGGCGCGAGGCGGCGATCTCATAGAAGCCGCGGCGCACATGGCTCCAGCAGAAGGCGAGCTGGACCTGGTTGGAACGGCCGAGCGCGCGATAGCCGGCATAGCCGTCGACCTGGAGCACGCCGGCGAAGCCCCGGAGGTGCTCGGTTGGCCGCTCCCCTTTGCGATCGGGCGCGTAGACATAGGCGACCGCGGGCGGATCGGCTCCGCCCCACGGGCGATCATCACGGACGTAAGCCCAGAGCTGCCCGGTCTTGGTCCGGCCGCGCCCCGGATCGAGCACGGGCGCGGTGGTCTCGTCCGCGAACAGCTTGGGGCTGCGCTTCAGGTCGGCGAGGAGGTGATCGCGAAGCGGCGTCAGCCACCATGCGGCGCGGCCAACCCAGTCCGCCAGGGTGGACCGATCGAGGGTGACGCCCTGGCGGTCGTAGATCTGCGCCTGCCGGTACAACGGGAGATGGTCGGCGTACTTGGCGACCAGCACATGCGCGATCAGCGCCTCGGTCGGCATCCCGCCCTCGACGACGCGCGCCGGCGCCGGCGCCTGGACGGGCGCGGCCTCGCACGCGCGACAGCCGTAGCGCGGACGGCGGGTCACCAGCACGCGGAACGTGGTCGGGACCACATCGAGCCGTTCAGCAACTTCCTCACCGATGACGTGGAGAGCGCCGCCGCAGCAGGCGCAAGCCTTGCTCTCCAGGTCGATGACCTGCTCGACCCGCTCGAGATGGGCGGGAAGCCGGCCGCGGTTGGTGTCGCGTGCCCGAGGTGCCCTGGTCTTGTCGCCGGTCGCGTCCAGCCCCGCCCGCACGCGGGCCACCGCCGCGTCGAGCTCCTCCAGGGCGAGCGCCAGCTGGTCGGGATCGAACTGCTCGGACCGTGCGCCGAACCGGTGCCGCTGGAACGCGGCAATGATCGCTTGCAGCCGCTCGATCTCCGCGCGGGCGTCCGTGCCCGCGCCCTCCAGATCGGCGATGCGCTGGTCGCGCTCGCTGATCCGCGCCTCGGCCGCGGCCAGCATCGCGCGGAGAAGCGCGGGGTCGTCGGGAAGCTCGGCCTCGACCAGCATGCCCCGAGTGAATCAGCCCTGACGCACCTCGTCAACCGGCGAGTTGCGGTGCGATCGGGCGACGGCCGCCATGCACACGCCGCCAGTCCAAGCCCTCCACCAAAGCCCCGAACTGCGCCGCGCTCAGGCGCATGACCCCGTCCTGGATGGCGGGCCAGCGGAAGGCGCCTTGCTCCAGCCGCTTCGCCATCAGCCACAGCCCGGTGCCGTCCCACCACACCAGCTTGATCCGGTCCGCCCGCTTCGCCCGCAGCACGTAGACGACGCCCGAGAACGGGTCCGCGCCATACTCCGCCTTGATCAACGCCGCGAGCGCGTCCGCGCCCTTGCGGAAGTCCACCGGCCTGGTCGCCACCAGCACGCGGGCGTCGGCACCGGGTCCGATCACCGCGCTGTCTTCAGCGCGTCGATCACCGCCGTGATCACACCGGCGTCGGCACCGCGCGCGATCTTCACCGCCACGCCGTCGATCTCCAGCTCGACCGCGGCCGGTGCCGCAGCTCGGGTTCGTTGTCGGCGCTTCCGCTTGGGTGCCGGCACGGGCGTCGCCGCTGGCTCGGGGGCACTCACCGCCGGCACGAACATCGGCTCGGGCGAGTTCTGGATGCTGCCCTGCGCCGCCTCCGCCGCGTAGCGCAGCTCGCGACGCCACGTGAACAGCTGCGACGGCCGCAGATCGTGCCGACGGGCCAGCTCGCAGATGTTGCCGCAATCCGCCATCTGCGCGACCAGCGCCAGCTTGTCCTCGACCGCAAAGCTGCGGCGACGCCCGACGCCGGTCAGAACCTCGAACCGTCGGATCGGCTCCGGACTAGCCCGGTGTCTTGACCCCGGCATAGCTCCAAGCGGCGCATCGTCGTCCATCAGCATGGACTCGCAGCCGCCCCTCACCCACGCAAGGTGGAGCGGGCACATCGCTTACAACGCGGCCCCTCTGCCGCTTCCCGCGCGCGACGGCGGCGAACGGGCGATGGCCATAGCGAGACCGTCGCAGGACGTCCCCTACGTTAGTAGGAAGTGACGGGGATTGTCGGACGAGGCGCGCGATTGTACGCGCCTCGGATCACGCCGGACCCGACGGACGGCCATGACCGTACTCATTCCAAATGCGGCTTTTGAGCGCACGGCGACCGTAGCTGCTTTCCCGAAAAGGATGGTTGATTGGGAAACCAAGGGCATTTCCGAAACTCGTTTCACTCGCCAAAACGGAAAATGTTTGACGTCCGTGCTTGGTGTCACAACCGTTCTGTTGTGACACTTGTCGCAGGATGGCAGCTAACCACAACCAGACATTTGCAACGATCAATCAGGCCAAACTTGTTCAGGCGCGTGGCAGCAGTCCGACCAGCATTGAGGTGAGTGCCATGCTTAAGGCGTCCCGCAGATTGAAGTGGAACACCCCAAGAGCGGGCTCGTCGGCATAGGCGGCGACGAGACTGGGTGGCGGCGGGATGTAAGACGACAGCGCTCCCGCCGAGAGAAGGCTCATCATGCAGAACCGCTGCGCGCCATCGCCGAGTTCCGGCACGTGGCGTCGTACTAGCCCGGATGTAATTGCAAGCCTGGCGAGTGATGACCGCTTATGCCGTTTGGCTACCGCGACTGAGACGTTGCGCTCCAGAACGGCACCCTGCGCGCCGAAAAGGTCGCACAGCACCGGTCGGCCTGCCAGCGAACCGCTGAGGATGTGGGCCAGCTGCCCAGACCGCGCTTCCGGTGTCGCGTTCGCGTCGATGCCCGCAGCTAGCTCGCCTGTGAGTTCGACGAGCCAGCGTTCAAGGAAATCGTCCATAAGTTCGAGCAACACCGCCTCGCGGGACTCGAAATATCGCAGCACGTTCGACTTCGCCAATCCCACGCGCCGACTGAGCTCGTTCAAACTCAGTTCCGCCACAGGCATCTCGTCGAGCATCGCCGCCGCCATGTTCAAGATCGCCCGGCGGCGAGCATCCCGTTGCTCCTTGCTTCGCGCACGCTGGAATATCACATCTCATCCTCAATAAGAGACCGTTGGTTCTTTACCTCAAGCCATCGGTTCTATAGCTCACATAAAGAACCATCGGTCTTATGGGAATTTGTGGTGAGCAGCAATTGGACCGAGCAGACCATCCCCGATCAACATGGCCGTGTGGCTATCGTGACCGGTGGCAACACCGGACTAGGCTTTCAGACCGCACGGATGCTCGCCGAACGCGGGGCGGCGGTGGTGCTGGCCGTTCGGGACATCGAGAAAGGTAGGCATGCAGCCGCCCGCATCGCCGGCGATGTCACAGTCCAGGCCCTCGACCTGACCTCGCTTGAATCGATCCGTTCCGCAGCGGCCGACCTCCGCAGCGCCCATCCACGCATCGACCTGCTGATCAACAATGCCGGCGTCATGTTTACCCCGAAGCAGACGACTGCCGATGGCCTCGAGCGTCAGTTCGGAACCAACCATCTCGGTCACTTCGCCCTTACCGGGCTTCTCCTCGACCAGCTCCTTCCTGTCCACGGTTCCCGTGTCGTCACGGTCAGCAGCAACGGCCACCGCATCCGGGCCGCTATTCACTTCGACGATCTGCAGTGGGAACGCTCCTACGACCGGATCGCCGCTTATGGACAGTCCAAACTCGCCAACCTGATGTTCACGTACGAACTCCAGCGCCGGCTCTCACAATACGGGACGACGATCGCGGTTGCCGCCCATCCGGGCGTGTCCGACACCGAGCTGGGGCGCAACGTCCCCGCCGTCCTGCGGGTGCCCCTCACATGGCTAGCACGCTTGTTTGCCCAGAAGCCGGAAATGGGCGCGCTGCCCACCCTGCGCGCGGCGACTGATCCGGCAGTCATCGGCGGTCAATATTATGGCCCCGGCGGTCGGGGTGAGATCCGGGGTTGTCCCAAGCTGGTCGACTCCAGTCACGAGTCACACGATCAGGGTATCCAGCGGCGCCTCTGGGACGTTTCGGAAAAGCTCACGGGAGTGACATTTCCGCAGATATGAAGCGGTGACCAACCGTTTCGAAGTCGCTTGTCCGGTCGATTTACACAATGATTGGGTGTGTCACAAAATCATCTGCTTTTCGCCGCTGGCATCAGTGTCAGAACCGGTCGGTTTTGCCCAACTTAACCCCATGCCTTTCACCAAGTCTACAGGTGTCAGAATCCTGCATCGGAGTGTTGTTCTCGGTGTCGGAATCAAGATCGCGACAGGCAAAAGCGGCCGATCGAGTTTCCCACAAATAGAGGTTGAGCGGGAAAGCGCAATTGCGATCGGTCTGACGGCCGCAGGCGAGTTTCGTTTCCCAAACTCTGTTCCCGAATGCTCTTTCCAAAACGCCCCATCGGACATGGTGAAATGGGAAAGCGCCAAAGCGGCTGACACAATCGTTTCGGGGTGGACCGCCAGAATAGAGTAGCCGCTGGTCGCCGCTCAGCATCCACTTATGGGCGCAACCTGCCGAAGCGATGCTCCTGAACCGCCAGCCGTCCCTCTCCTTGTCCCTCACTCCCCACCGCCCTTCACGAAATCCACGAACGCGCGCAGCGGGGCGGGGAGGTGGCGGCGCCCGGGGTAGTAGAGGAAGGGGCCGCCGAACGGCTGCTGCCAGTCCGCCAGCACTGGCTCCAGACGCCCGGCGTCCAGATCGGGGCGCAGCCAGTCCTCGAACAGGTGGACGACGCCCGCACCCGCGACGGCGGCGGCGACCATCAGGTCGATCGCGCCGCCCGGCCCGACGATCAGCGGCCCGGCCGGGTCGACGCGCACCACCTCGCCCGCGCGCTCGTATTCCCAGGGCGGCATCGCCCCGCTGGAGAAGCGGCCGCGCAGGCAGGCGTGGCCGAGCAGGTCGCGCGGGTGGGCGGGCCGGCCCC
>NZ_CAHJWW010000006.1 GCF_903643035.1 Sphingomonas bacterium
AACCAGTAGTTGATGCCCGCGAACATCCCGAACAGCGTGCCGCCGATGATGACGTTGTGGAAATGCGCCACCAGGAAAAGCGAGTTGTGCAGCACGAAGTCGGCGGGCGGCACCGCCAGCAGCACGCCCGTCATGCCGCCGATCACGAACGTCAGCATGAACGCCACCGTCCACATCATCGGCAGCTCGAAGCGGATGCGACCGCGGTACATGGTGAACAGCCAGTTGAAGATCTTGGCGCCCGTCGGGATCGAGATCACCATGGTGGTGATGCCGAAGAATGAGTTGACGCTCGCGCCCGATCCCATCGTGAAGAAGTGATGCAGCCAGACGAGATAGGCCAGGATCGTGATGCAGACGGTCGCGTAGACCATCGACGTATAGCCGAACAGGCGCTTGCCCGAGAAGGTGGACGTCACCTCGGAGAAGATGCCGAACGCCGGCAGGATCAGGATGTAGACTTCCGGGTGGCCCCAGATCCAGATCAGGTTGACGTACATCATCGGGTTGCCGCCGAGCTCGTTGGTGAACAGCGCGGTGCCCACGTAGCGGTCGAGCGACAGCAGCGCGAGCACGGCCGTCAGGACGGGAAAGCTCGCGACGATCAGGACGTTGGTGCACAGCGCCGTCCAGCAGAAGATCGGCATCTTCATCATCGTCATGCCCGGCGCGCGCATCTTGACGATCGTGGCGATCAAATTGACGCCCGACAGCAGCGTGCCGATGCCCGCCACCTGCAACGACCAGATGTAATAGTCGACGCCGACATCCGGGCTGTATTCCGTGCCCGACAGCGGCGCCATCGCGAGCCAGCCGGTCCTCGCGAACTCGCCAACGAACAGCGAGGTCATCACGATCGCTGCGCCCGCCGCGGTGAACCAGAAGCTGAGATTGTTGAGATAGGGGAACGACACGTCGCGCGCGCCGATCTGGAGCGGCACGACGAAGTTCATCAGTCCCGTCACCATCGGCATGGCGACGAAGAAGATCATGATGACGCCGTGCGCGGTGAACACCTGGTCGTAATGATGCGCGGGCAGGAAGCCCTGATTGTCGCCGAACGCCATCGCCTGCTGCAACCGCATCATGATCGCATCGGAAAAGCCGCGCAGCAGCATGACGATTGCGAGGATCATGTACATGATCCCGACCTTCTTGTGGTCCACGCTGGTGAACCACTCGTGCCACAGATATCCCCACAGCCTGAAATAGGTCAGCGCGCCGAGCACCACCGCTCCGCCAAGCGCGACGACGGCGAAGGTGCCGAGCAGGATCGGCTCGTGCAGCGGAAAGGACTCCCAGGTGAGCCGACCAAAGATCGTCTGCCAGTTGAGGTGGTCGAACATCGTCATGCCCTATCTGCCGGTGCGGCATCGGTCTGGGTGTGGATCGCGAGCGGAGCGTGCGGGGCGCCGGGCGTCAGCATCGTGAAATCGCGGTTGCGGTTGGGCTGCCGGGTCTGCGTGCCCGGCGGAGGCACGGGCTTGCGTTCCTGGCTCCAGTGCGGCGAGCTGCCCTTCTCGCTGCCTTCCTTGAACAGCGCGCCCTCGGGCTTGCGCTGACCGTTGCCGGCATCCGGGTTGCCGCTCGCGCCCAGCTGCGCGCCATGCGAGTCGGCCTGGCGGTCGGCGGCCATCATGTCGGACATGCACGTCTGCCCCGGCTTGGCGCACATGTTGAGGATCGCGGGGTAGAGCCCCGGCGCGACGGCGGCGTACCGCTGGACCGGCACCTTCTCGCTCGGTCGCTCCAGCGCCAGGTAGCGCGCGCGGTCTAGCGGCGTGGTCCCGGCGCGGACGAGCGCAGCCCAGCGATCGAAGTCGCGCTGCGGCAGAGCGTGGAACTTGAAGCGCATGTCGGAAAAGCCCGCGCCGTTGTAGTTCGACGCCTGCCCCGCATAGACGCCGGGCGTGTTGACGACCGCGTGGAGCTTGGTCTCCATGCCCGGCATGGCATAGATCTGTCCGGCGAGCGCGGGGATGAAGAACGAGTTCATCACCGTCGTCGACGTGATCCGGAAGCGGATCGGCACGTCGACCGGCGCGGCGAGCTCGTTGACCGTCGCGATGCCGAGCCTTGGATAGATGAACAGCCACTTCCAGTCGAGCGCCACCACATCGATCTCCAGCGGCTGCAACCCCTTGGGCACCGCGCGGCCGGGCGCGATCCGGCCGACGGGACGATACGGGTCCAGCAGATGCGTGCTGGTCCACGTCACCGCGCCGAGCAGGACGATGATGAACAGCGGGATCGCCCAGATCACCAGCTCGAGCTGCGTGGAATGGTCCCAGTCGGGCGAATAGGTCGCCTCGGTATTGGAATGGCGATAGCGGACCGCGAACAGGACGGTCAGCACCATGACCGGGACGATCACCAGCAGCATCAGCCCGGTGGCGATCAGGATCAGGTTGCGCTGCTGGATCGCGACGTCGCCCGCCGGATGCATCACCACCATGTTGCAACCCGACAGCAGCGCGATCGGCGGCAGCGCGGCGAGCCAGCGGCCGCGGCGGCCGGGTGATGGGCCGGGTGATGGGATGGTCGTCATGCGACGCGAGATAGAAGGCGCCCGGAGCGCCCGACATTGGACAGTTTGTCCAATCCCCCCCGCCCGCACAACGAGGCATAGCGCCGCATGCCGCCGGAACCGTCCGGCGCACCGGAGAGCCGCGCCATGACCATTCAGACCGCCGGCCAGGCTGCGGACCAGGCTGGGGACCAGCCCGCCGCATCGCTTCCACAGCCCTCCTCCGGACCGCTGGAACGCGACGCGCGCGCGCTCAACTCGCGGCATTCGGAGGTCGCGCCCGGCGAGATCGCGATCGGCGTCATCATCGGGCGGACGGGCGAGTTCTTCGACTTCTTCGTCTACGCAATCGCCTCGGTGCTGGTCTTCCCCGCGCTCGTCTTCCCCTATGTCGATCGGCTGACGGGCACGACCTGGTCGTTCGCCATCTTCGCGCTGGGCTATGTCGCGCGGCCGTTCGGGACGTGGCTGTTCACGACGGTGGACCGGCATTACGGGCGCAGCGTCAAGCTGACGGCGGCGTTATTCCTGCTCGGCACCTCGACGATGGCGCTCGCCTTCCTGCCCGGCTACGCCTCGATCGGCGCGGCGTCCGCGGTGGTGCTCGGGCTATTGCGGATCGGTCAGGGGCTGGCGCTCGGCGGCACATGGGACGGGCTCGCCTCGCTGCTGGCGCTGGGCGTGCCGGCGGGCAAGCGCGGCTGGTATGCGATGATCCCGCAGCTCGGCGCGCCGCTCGGCCTGCTGGTGGCGAGCGGGCTGTTCGCCTTCTTCATCGCGACGCTATCGGCGGAGGACTTTCTCGACTGGGGCTGGCGGTATCCGTTCTTCGTCGCCTTCGCGATCAACGTCGTCGCGCTGTTCGCACGGCTGCGCATCGTCGCGACCCCCGACTATGCCGAACTCTTCCAGAGCCGGGCGCTGGAGCCCTCGCGCTTCCGCGAGACGGTGCGCGCCGAATGGCGCACCGTCGTGCTCGGCGCGTTCGCCCCGCTCGCCAGCTTCGCGCTGTTCCATCTCGTGACCGTGTTCCCGCTTTCGTGGATCGCGCTGTTCACGCGGCAGCAGCCGGCGCGCTTCCTGGTGATCGAGGCGGCAGGGGCGGCGGTGTGCGTCGTGTCGATCGCGGCGTCCGGGCTGATCGCGGACCGGATCGGCCGGCGCACGCTGCTCGGCGTGTCGGCGGCGGCGATCGCGGCGTTCAGCATCGTCGCGCCGCGGCTGCTCGACGGCGGCGAGGGCAGCGAGGTGCTGTTCATGCTGGTGGGATTCGTGCTGCTCGGCCTGTCGTTCGGCCAGTCGTCGGGCGCGGTCACGTCGAACTTCGCCCAGCGTTACCGCTACACCGGCGCGGCGATCACCTCGGACCTCGCCTGGCTGTTCGGCGCCGGCTTCGCGCCGCTCGCCGCGCTGCTGCTGGCGAGCCATGCCGGCCTGTGGTCGGTGGGCGGATACCTGCTGTCGGGGGCGGTCTGCACGCTGGCGGCGCTGCACGTGAACCGGGAGTTCGCCCGCAGGCTCGTCTGATGGGGACGGCGCCCGCTGGCGGGCCGGACCGACGCGGGCGGGCGCGGACATCGCCGTACGCGGGTGGCAAGTCGGCATCGTAGCCCCATATCGGTCCCATCCACCGCTCAGTTCCGGGATCCAGCCATGACATCACCAGCGAAGGGCTATGCAGCCGGCGCCGCGGACACGCCGCTTGCACCGTTCGGGTTCGAACGGCGCGACCCCCAGGCCGGGGACGTCGTGATCGACATCCTGTTCTGCGGCGTCTGCCACTCCGACCTGCACACCGCGCGGAGCGAGTGGGCGGGAACATCCTATCCTTGCGTACCGGGCCACGAGATCGTGGGGCGGGTGAAGTCGGTTGGCGAGAAGGTCGCGGCGTTCGCGGTCGGCGACATCGTCGGTGTCGGCTGCATGGTCGACAGCTGCGGCGAGTGCCCGTCCTGCGCCGAGGGCGAGGAGCAATATTGCGAGACGACCGGGTTCGTCGGCACGTACAACGGTCCCGATCCGGTTCTCGGCGGGCACACGTTCGGCGGCTATTCCGATCACATCGTCGTCGATCAGAAGTTCGTGCTCAGGATCGGTCACGACGAGAAGGACCTTGCCGCCGTCGCGCCGCTGCTCTGCGCCGGGATCACGACCTATTCGCCGCTTCGCCACTGGAAGGTCGGCCCCGGCCAGAAGGTCGGCATCGTCGGGCTGGGCGGACTTGGCCACATGGGCGTCAAGATCGCGGCGGCGATGGGCGCGGAGGTCTATGTCTTCTCGACATCGCCCGGCAAGCGCGACGACGCGATCAGGCTGGGCGCCAGGGATCTGATCGTGTCGACGGACGCAGAGCAGATGCAGGCGCATGCCAACAGCTTCGACTTCATCCTGAACTCGGTCGCGGCGAGCCACGACCTCGACGCCTTCGTCGCGCTCCTGAAGCGCGACGGCACGATGACGCTGCTGGGCGTGCCGGAGCATCCGCATCCCTCGCCGACGGTCGGCAACCTGATCTTCAAACGCCGCGCGATCGCGGGCTCGCTGATCGGCGGCATCGCGGAGACGCAGGAGATGCTGGACTTCTGCGTCGAGCACGATCTGGTCTCGGATATCGAGATGATCGGGATGGCGCAGATCGACACCGCCTATGACCGCATGGTGAAGGGCGACGTGAAGTACCGCTTCGTTATCGACATGCAGTCGCTGAAGGCCGCCGCCTGAACGGGAACCGATCGCGGCGGTCCTTCGCCAGAAACCGGACGCAGGACCGCCGCGATTTCCTGCTCAGCTCGCGGCGGGCGCGAGGGTCTTCACGTGGCTGAGGTGGCCCTCGACGATCGGTACCGCCGTCGATGCGACCTGCTTCAGCGCGGGGTCGGTGCCGTCCGTGGCATAGCCCTTGTGGAGCGCCCACGCCTTCTGGTGCGCGGTGATCTGCTGCTGGACGAATAGCGCGTCGAAGCTGCCCTTGGGTGCGCCCTTGAGCAATGCGATGTTGTTGGCGTTCTCGGCTGACAGAGTCATGCCTGGGGCCGTGATCGTCCGGTCGCCGTTCTTCAGCGCGGCCATGAGCGCCTTGCTTGTCTGACCGTGATCGGCGATCATCTCCTTGGCATAGGCCTTGATGCCCGCGTCCTTGCTCTTGGAGAGCGCCAGCTTGCTCGCCTGTGTCTCGTAATTGTCGCTGTCGGCCGCCATCTTGACATAGTCGGTGGCCGACGTGCCGGTCAGCGGGGCGACGCCCACATCGCTTGCCGTCATCATGCCGGTGGTGGCGGCAGTGTCCTGCGCCATGGCGGGGACGCAAAGGCAGGCGGTCGTCGCCAGCGCGAGCGCGATCGTCAGGGTCTTCATCTTGGTCATCCTTCTTCTGGCGAGAACCTGCCTCAATCGCTCGATCAAGACGCATGTTCCATCGACACCGGAACCACACGACGACCGTCCCGAGCCGGGCGTCGGCTTCGATCGGGTCCGGCCTGGCTCGCGGCCGACCCCGGACTTGCAGCCGCCACAGGGCACCATCACGCGCCGGCGATCCGGTCGCGGCAGGTGTCCTCATTGACCTGGATCAAGATTTTACTACTTCACTGGACTATGGCCGTTCCACGATTGCGACAGGGAAAGCACTGGCCGCGCATGAGACAGGCTGGTGCGCTTCGAACGGCAGAGCCGCGGTCGGGCATCGCGCTTGGTCGCCATGCCCTCGTTTCGTGCGGTCCGCCGGAGACGCGGTCCATATTGGCCAGCTTTACGATGCCGCATCCGCTCTCGCCCTGCCCTCTCGCGGCGAGGACCTCGCAGGAAGGCCAGCGGCTCGACGCCGGTCCGTCCGGTGTCGACGACCGAGCGGGAGGCTGGCCCGATGGCGACTGACGAGAACGGCAAGGCCGGCGCAAACGAGGCCGGCGCAAACGAAGCTGGAACGGGGGAGGCCGGGCACAAGGAAGATGGCGCTCCGAAAGCGGACGGCGGCGACAAGGCCGACGGGTCGGGAGGCGGGGGCGCCGACGAGGGAGATGCCGGGGACAGTAAGCCGTCTCCGCTTAGCAAGCCGTGGGTGCGCATCGCGTTGGCGGTCGCGGCGGTCGCGGCGTTGATCCTGCTTGTCTGGTGGATCGTCAACTATCGCAACTACGGCCGCTATCAGCAGTCGACCAACGACGCCTATCTCGCCGCGGACCAGATCAACGTCGCGCCGCGCGTGGCGGGCTATGTCGAGCAGGTGCTCGTCGGCGACAACCAGATGGTCCGCGCCGGCCAGCTGCTCGCCAGGATCGACCAGCGGACCGAGAACTCCACGGCCGCGCGGTCGCGCGCGCAGATCGCCCAGGCCCGCGCCACCGTCGCGCAGGCGCGGGCGACCCGGACCCAGCAGTTCGACATGATCCGCCAGGCGCGGGCGCAGGCGGACCAGAGCCGCGCGATGCTGCGCCAGAACGAGGCGGCCGACCGCTTCAACGCCTCCCAGGTCGCCCGCTACGCGCCGCTCAGCGCCGTTGGCGCCGAGACCGACGAGAAGCTGGCGCAGAACCGCAGCATGCTGGACCAGTCGCATGCCCAGGTCGCCTCCGCCCGTGCCCAGCTGGCGGCCTCCGACGCGCAGGTCGCCTCCGCTCGTCATCAGATCGCGATCGACGATGCCCAGATCCAGTCGGGCCTGGCGCAGGTCGCCGCCTCGCAGGCGCAGCTTGCGGCCAACCAGGTCGACGTCGACGCGGCCGCCGTGACCAGCCCCATCGGCGGACGGGTCGGCGATCGCACCGTGCGGGTCGGCCAGTATGTCCAGGTCGGCACGCGGATGATGACGGTGGTCCCGGTCGACCGGCTCTATCTCGTCGCCAATTTCAAGGAGACGCAGATCGGGCTGATGCGCGTCGGCCAGTCGGCGACGGTCGAGGTGGACGCGCTGGCGGGCGAGGAGATCCACGGCGTCGTCGAGAGCTTCTCGCCGGGGACCGGCAGCCGCTTCGCGCAGGTGCCGATCGACAACGCCACGGGCAACTTCACCAAGATCGTCCAGCGCGTCGCCGTGCGCATCCGTCTGGACGCCGGACCGGAGGCGCGACGCGTGCTGGTTCCCGGCCTGTCGGTCAGCGTTTCGGTCGATACCCGCGGCGCGCGCCGGGACAAGGTGGCGACGAAGGACGAGGGCGATCGTCTGGAGGACGGTCGCAAGCGGCAGGACCGGCACGAACTCGATGCGGATCGTCGCCAGCGCAAGCCCGGCGCCGGTCGGTGAGCGGGGACTCCGGCGGCCGGAACGCCTGGACGGCGGTCGCGGCCGGCACGCTCGGATCGCTGATGGCGACGCTCGACAGTTCGATCGTCAGCGCCTCGCTGCCGACCATCCAGGGCGAGATCGGGGCGAGCGCGAACGAGGGCACCTGGATCAGTACGGCCTATCTCGTCGCGGAGATCGTCATGATCCCCCTGGCCGGCTATTTCGACCGGCTGCTGGGGCTGCGGCGGTTCCTGATCGTCTGCACGATCGGGTTCGTCGTCTCCTCGGTGCTGTGCGGTCTGTCGGGCAGCCTCGGCATCATGATCTTCGGACGCATCGGCCAGGGCTTCTTTGGCGGCGCCATGATCCCCACCGCGCTGACGATCGTCTCGACGATGCTGTCGCCGGGGCAGCGCGCCAAGGGGATCGCGCTGTTCGGCTTCACCGTGGTGGTGGGACCGGTCGCGGGACCGATCGTCGGGGGCTATCTCACCGAAATCTATTCGTGGCACTACATCTTCTTCATCAACGTCCCGATCAGCGCCGCGCTGCTCGTGCTGCTCGTCGTCGGCCTGCCCAAGGAGGAAGCGCAGCTCGGCCTCATCGCGGAGGCCGACTGGCTGGGCATCGTCGGCCTGTCCGTCAGCCTGGGCGCGCTCACCGTGATCCTCGAGGAGGGACAGCGCGAGCGGTGGTTCGAATCGCCCCTGGTCGTCAGGCTGACGGCGCTGTCGATCACGGGGCTCGTCGTGCTGATCGTCGGGCAGCTGACCGCCAGGCGACCCGTCATCAACCTCCGGATCATTCTGCAACGCGCCTTCTTCGGCGTGTTCGTGCTCAGCCTCTCGGTCGGCGCGGCGCTGTACGGGATCAGCTACGTGATCCCGCAGTTCCTCGACCAGCTCGCCGACTACAACGCGTTCCAGGCGGGCGAGGTCACCTTCATCATCGGTATCCCGTCGCTGCTGCTGATGGCGGCGTTCCCGATCATCGAGAAACGTGTCGACATCAGGATCGTGATCGGGATGGGGCTCCTGTTCTACGGCATCGGTTGCCTGATGAACGCACGGCTTACACCCAGCACGTCCGGCGTGAACTTCGTCGTGTCGATGCTGGTCATCGGATTGGGCCAGTATCTCGCCCTCGTCTTCCTCAACTCGGCCGCGACCAGCGCCGTGCCCAAGGAGCTGGCGGAGGACGCCTCCGGACTGTTCAACGCGGCGCGCAACCTTGGCGGATCGCTGGGGCTCGCCACGATCACCATCCTTCGCGAGAACCGGACCTGGCTCCATGCCGCGCGCTTCAGCGAGGGCGTGACCCAGAACTCGGCGCTCGCGCAGCCCGCCGGCGTGGCGCCTGCGGCCGGGCAGATCGGCATGGTCGATCCCGGCACCGCGCTCACGCAATCCTACACCGCCCTCGACACGACCTTCCGGACGGCAGGCAGCGCGCTCGCCTTTGCCGACGTCTTCTTCGTCTTCGGCATCCTGATGCTGGCGTCGCTGCCGCTGGTATTGCTGCTGAAGCCGGTCCCGAAGGAAGGGAGCCAGCCGGGATGACAGCCCGTCGCCACAATCACCGGTCGCCGTTCGCCCTCGCGGCGCTGGCGCTGCTTGGCGGGTGCATGGTCGGCCCGACCTACAGGGGGCCGCCCGGCGTCGCGCCACGGGCGGAAACGGCGGCGGCCTATCGCCGCTCCGCCGTCGCGCCGGTCACGGACGAGCCGCCCCTCGCCCGATGGTGGCTCGCCCTGGGTGACGATACGCTGGACGGCATCGAGACGGACGCGCTGGCGAACAGCCCGACGCTGGAACGGGCACTGGGCGTCGTGCGCGAGGCGCGCGCGACCGTGCGCGAGAGCAGCAGCGCGTTGCTGCCCCAGGGCGGGGCGAACGCGGTCTATGCGCGGGTCGGCATACCCGGCTCGATCGACGACGCGCTGGGCGGCGCTGCGGGTGGAGGGGCCGCCGGCGCGTCCGGCGGATCGGGCACGCAGCTTCCCGAGAACCTCAGCCTCTACAACGTCGGCCTGCTCGCGACCTGGGAAGTCGACCTGTTCGGTGGCACGCGCCGGCAGATCGCGTCCGCGCGCGCCAGCCTGGAGGCCAGCCAGGCGCGGCTCGAGGACGCTCAGGTCACGCTGACCAAGGACGTAGCCACCGCCTATGTGAACCTGCGCGATGCGCAGGCCCGCCTGACGCTGGCGAGGCACGATGCGGAGGTGCAGGCGCGGATGCTCGACCTGACCAGGCGCCGGCGGCTCGGCGGTACCGCGACGGATATCGACGTCGAGCGCGTGTTCGCCCAGCTGAAGCGAACGGAGGCGACAGCG
This sequence comes from Sphingomonas bacterium, assembly GCF_903643035.1. Taxonomy (GTDB): domain Bacteria; phylum Pseudomonadota; class Alphaproteobacteria; order Sphingomonadales; family Sphingomonadaceae; genus Sphingomonas. The sequence goes on from NZ_CAHJWW010000006.1 coordinate 10,081, forward strand.
GTGCCGCTGGCGGGGCAGGTGGAGGTCTATACCGACCAGCTGTCCCAGCTCGCCGGACATGAGCCGGGCGCGCTCGATGCGGCCCTCGCGGCGCCGCGGCCACTGCCGCTGCCGCCCGAGCAGAGCGCGATCGGCCGCCCGGCGGACCTCCTGCGCCGCCGGCCCGACATCCGGGCGGCGGAACGCCGGCTCGCCGCCTCCAGCGAGGACATCGGCGCCAGCATCGCGCGGTATTTCCCGACCGTGAACCTGTACGGCACGATCGGCTACGGCTCGACCAGGGCCGCCGGCCTGTTCGACGGCGGGAACCTGCTGAAGCTCGCGGCGCCCGTGCTGTCCTGGAACTTCCTGGGTTTCCCGATGGTCAAGGCGCAGGTAGAGGAGTCGCGCGGACGGTTCGACCAGGCGCGCGCGTCCTATCGCTCGACCATCCTGTCGGCGTTGCTCGATGCCGAGAACGCCTTGTCGCGCTTCGGACACCAGCGTGACAACGTCGTCAGCCTCGCGGAGGCGAGCGCGTCGGCGGCCCGCGCGGCGGCGAAGGCCGATATCCGGTTCCGCGGCGGCACGACGACGCTGATCGATGCGCTCGATGCGGAACGCCAGCGTGTCGAGACCCAGAGCAACCTCGCGCAGGCCCAGGCGATGCTCACCACCGACTGGATCGGGCTTCAGAGCAGCCTCGGGCTCGGATGGGGAGTGGTGGATGCCGGGAACGGTGCGAAACCGGTAGGTCGGCCCTGAACGGCGCGTGCGGCCGGCGACGCCGGACGGCCCCGGCGCTTGTCCCGCGCGGTAAAGCACGCGGCCACCGCTTCGAGACGCCTGAATGTTCGAGGGAATGGCGCGAGTGACGGGGCTCGAACCCGCGACCTCCGGCGTGACAGGCCGGCGCTCTAACCAACTGAGCTACACCCGCTTGGGAGCGGCGCACCTATGCGAGGGTCGGGGGACTGTCAACCGCTCCGCCCTCGCGGTCGTCGCCATCCGCGGTCGGCTATCGGCCATCCGCCGTCGTCAGGGGGCGAAGCCCGCAGCCTCGTCGGCATGGCGCACCAGCGCGCCGCGCTCGAACAGGAAGCCGGCGATGTCGGGCTTGCCTGCCGCGCCGACGACCACCTGGAGGATGATGAGCAACGGCACGGCCAGCAGCACGCCGCCGGTGCCCCACACCCATCCCCAGAAGCTGAGCGAGATCAGGATCAGCACCGGATTGATCGTCAGCCGGCGCCCGATGATGAGCGGCGTCACGACGTTCGCCTCCACCAGGTGGCAGCCGGTCATCACCGCCGCGGGCAGCAGCGCGTACCACAGGTCGGAAAAGGTCATCAGACCCCCCAGCGCCATCAGGAACGCCGCCAGGATCGGCCCCAGATAGGGGACGTAGTTGAGCAGGGCGACGATCCCGCCCCACATCAGCGGGAACGGCATGCCGATGAGCCAGAAGGCGAACGCGACGATCGCGCCCAGCGTCAGGTTGATCAGGGTGATCGTGCCCAGATACGCCGACACGTCGTCGACCATCGTCTGGATCACCCGCGCGGTCGCCATCGCGCCGCCGAAGCTCGCGCGGTTGACGATCGCGCGCCGCCGCAGCCCCGTCCAGCCCGACAGGAAGAAGAACACCACCAGCACGCCGAAGAACAACTGCAGGATCACCGCCGGCGCGGAGGTGGCGGCAAGCTCGATCAGCGAACTGGGCGGCGCGACCGCGCTCTGCGTCGTGGTGGTGTGGACGGGCAGCCTGGCGAGCTTGCTGAGCGTCTGGTTGGCGTTGCGCACCAGCGTGCCGTACAGTTCGACCAGCGGCGCCAGATTGTGCTGGATGCGCGTGATCCGCTCGGGCAGCAGCCGGAAGAAGGCGACCGCCGGCACCACGATCGCGGCGAGCGCGACGTTGGCGATCACCAGGAACCCCAGGACGCAGACCAGCGCGGCCACCGGCGAGGGCAGCCCGCGTCGCTCGAACCATTCGAGCACCGGCACCAGCGCGATCGCGATGACCAGCGCCGCGGCGGTCGGCAGGAAGAACTCGGCCCCGGCCTTCAGCGCGAACGGAAGGCCGATCGCGAAGCCCGCGCCGGCGGTAAGCGTCAGCGCCGCGAGCAGCCGGTCGCGCCGCTGGGTCGTGCGCGACGACTCCCGCGTGTCATGCATGCCGGGCGCGAACGGACCCGCGGTCGCGTCGCCGGCCGTGCCGGCGCCGGATTGGTCATCGACGCTGCCGCCTGCGATCCCGTCCGCCACGCCCGTCTCCGCCGAGCTCCCGGATCGGGTGCCCCCGGCATGATAGCGCGCCCGCGCCACGCTCGCCAGCCGTCACCGCGCCCGCACCCGCACCTGCACCTGCACCTGCGGTCGCACGGCACGGCTCAGCGGACGGATCGCCGCTCGTCGTCGAGGTAGAGATAGTCGGGTTCGAACTCGCCGAGCGCCGCGAGCTTCGACATGTCGAGCAGCCGCGCCTCGCGCGCCGACACCTCGACCAGCCCGTCCTCGCGCAGCCTGCGCAGCGTGCGGTTGACGTGGACGCTGGTCAGGCCGCACGCCTCGCCGATGTCCTGCTGGGTCAGCGGGAACTCGAACCGCCCGTCCGCCGCCAGCCCGACCGCGCGCAGTCGTTCGTAGGTCTCGCACAGGAAATGCGCCAGCCGGCCTGCCGCCTCGAGCCGCCCCAGCCGGAATATCCACTCGCGGTGCATCGCCGCGTCCAGCAACGTCGAGAACCACAGCATCCGTGCCAGATGCGGGAACCGTTTCACCAGGCCGGTGAGATCCTCGTGCGACACGGTGACGACCGTCGCCTCGGTCAGCGTGGCGATGCCGTGATCCAGCCGCCGCAACGGATAGCCGTGCAGGTCGACGAAATCGCCCGGCACCTGCACCGACACGATCTGTCGGTAGCCGTCGCGCGCATCCATGTACCGCGACAGGAAACCCGATACCAGCAGGGTGCTGTGCCGCACCTCCTCGCCCCGGCGGACGATCGTGCGCCGGGCGGGGATGACCATGCGCGCCGACAGCACCGCCGCCAGCGCGGCACGCTCGTCCTGCGTCAGCTCGCTTCGGCGTCGGCCGAGGAGGAACCGGCGCGCGTCCTCGCGCTGCTGCCCCGATAGCTCCATCGTCAACCGCCCCTTGTCCCCATGCGCCCTATCAATTGCTCCTGATATGCGTCAACCGCGGCCCGGCGGTTGCAACGAAGGCGATTTCCACCTGTTGGACAGCCATGAAGATATCAGATCACTCCACCGATGAAACGCTGACGCAACGATTTCGCGATTTCGTGAAACATGCCGCCTTCCCCTGCGTCGGCGCGAAGGCGGCGTTGTCCCGCGGCACGATGACGATCCAGCTGGCGCGCGACATCCGTTCGGGATGGGACGACATGGCGATCTATCCCGCGCTGTTCGGGCTGGCGGGGCGGTACCGCGCCGACCCTCAGCTGTTCCAGACGCTCGTCGTGCTGTTCGCGCAATCGGGCGACATGGACGAGGAGGAGTATGAAGGGCACCTGTGGAACCGCATCCAGTCGCTGTCCGACAAGGACGTGTGGCTGGGACAGAAGTCCGATCCGCGCGTCAGTCACGATCCGGACGATCCGCATTTCTCGCTGAGCTTCGCGGGCGAGGCGTTCTTCGTCGTCGGGCTCCACCCGCAGGCCAGCCGCCCGGCGCGCCGGTTCGAGGTGCCGGCGATGGTCTTCAACCTGCACGACCAGTTCGAGCAGCTGCGCGAGCAGGGGCGTTACGAGAAGCTGCGCGAATCGATCCTCGATCGGGACGTGGCGCTGGCGGGATCGCTCAACCCGATGCTCGCCCGGCACGGCACGGTATCGGAGGCGCGCCAATACAGCGGCAGGGCCGTCGAGGAGGACTGGCGCTGTCCGTTCGCGGGCCGGCGGGACTTTTCGGATGCGGCCTGATCCCGTCCGCCAGGTAATACCGCCGCGGTCGGGCACCGCCTTCGCGCTCGACCGCGGCCAGCGGCTGTCCGTGATCGATCCGCAAGGCGAGCAGGTGGCGGACCTGCTGGCCTTCAGCCGCGCCGACGTGCGGGAGGTCATCTCGTCGGGGCGGACGCTCGATTACGCCAGCCGTCTGTATCTCACGACCGGCGACCCGATCTATTCGAACCGCTCGGCCGTGCTGCTGGAGATCGTGGAGGACACGGTCGGTCGCCACGACTTCCTGCTGACGCCGTGCAGCAAGGACACGTTCCGCATCATCTATGGCGACGAGCACCCGCACCGGGGCTGTTTCGGCAACCTCGCCGCCGCGCTCGCGTCCTGGGGCGTGACAGAGGACATGATCCCGATCGCATTCAACTGCTTCATGAACGTGCCCGTCGACGGCGCCACCGGCGAGCTGCGCGTCGAGCCGCCGCTGAGCCGCGCAGGCGACCGGATCGTGTTCGAGGCGAAGATGGACCTGGTGATCGGCCTGACCGCGTGTTCGGCGCTGCAGTCCAACAACGGCAGCTTCAAGCCGATCGAATACGAGGTCGCCTGATCGCAGCGCCGGTCGAAGGGCGCTTACTACCCGTCGACCGGCTATCGCCGGGCCGCGAACGCCGGTGTTGATTAAGGATACGCCCGAGCCGATAGAGGCGGCGGTTCGAACTTCTGGTATGGACGTTTCGATGACGATCGCCCGCACGGGGTCTCATGCCTTCGACGCCGGCCGGCTTGCGCGGATCGATACGTTTCTGCGCGAGCGGTATCTCGACACCGGCCGGCTGCCGCATGCGCAGCTGCTGGTCGCGCACGCGGGCGAGGTGGCGCACCTGTCGTCGATGGGCGCGGCGCGGGACGGCGGCGCGTCGGTGGACGAGGGTTCGCTGTTCCGCATCGCGTCCATGACCAAGCCGGTCACGTCGCTGGCGTTCATGATGCTGGTCGAGGAGGCGCGGGTCGCGCTCGACACGCCCGTCCACCACATATTGCCCGAGCTGGAGGGGATCGGCGTCCATGCCGGCGGCGGCGCGGGCGTGCCGTTCGCGACCCGCCCGGCGCCCGAGCCGATGCGGATGGTCGACCTGCTGCGCCATACCGCCGGCTTCACCTATGGCTTCCAGCAGCGGACGAACATCGACGCCGCCTATCGCGAGCAGCGAATCGAGCGATGGCATGGCGGCCACGACCTGGCCGGCTTCGTCGCCGCGCTGGCCCGCCTGCCGCTGGAGTACGCGCCCGGCGAGGGGTGGATCTATTCGGTCGCGACCGACGTGCTCGGCGCGGTGATCGAGCGGATATCGGGACGGGACCTCGACGCGTTCTTCCGCGAGCGCATCCTTGGGCCGTTGGGCATGGACGACACCTTCTTCGAGGTGCCGGCCGACAAGCTCCACAGGCTGACCGACTGCTGGACGCTCGCTCCCGACGGGTCGCGCGTCATGTACGATAGCGGCGCCGAGAGCGCGTGGCGCCGGCGACCGACGTTGCTGTCGGGCGGCGGCGGGCTGGTCTCGTCCGCGCTCGACTATCACCGCTTCTGCCGGATGTGCCTGAACGGCGGCGAGCTGGACGGCGTCCGGCTGGTCTCGCGCAAGACGATCGAGCTGATGACGACCAATCACCTGCCCGGCGGGGCGGACCTAGCGAGTATGTCGCGATCGCTGTTCAGCGAGGCGACCAACGCGGGCACCGGTTTCGGCCTGGGCTTCGCGGTGACGACGGACGTCGCGCGATCGCTGATCCCCGGTTCGACGGGGGAGTATCACTGGGGCGGGATGTTCTCGACCGCGTTCTTCGTCGATCCCGTCGAGCGGCTCTCGATGGTGTTCATGACGCAGGTCAGCCCGTCGAGCGCCTTTCCCATCCGCCGCGAGCTCAAGACGATGATCTACTCGGCGCTGACCTGATCCACCCGTTCGGAGACCCGACACATGCCCTCCCCGATCCGCACCGAGCGCCATGGCGACGTGCTCGTCATCGTGTCCGACAATCCGCCCGTCAACGCGCTGGGCGCCGCGGTTCGCGAGGGGCTGGATGCCGCGATCAGGCAGGGCGTGGCCGACGCCAGCATCGCGGCCATGGTTATCCGCTGCGACGGGAGGACGTTCTTCGCGGGCGCCGACATCACCGAGTTCGGCAAGCCCCCGGCCGGGCCGATGCTGCCGACGGTGGTCGACACGATCGAGGCGTCGAGCAAGCCCGTCGTCGCGGCGATCCACGGCACCGCGCTCGGCGGCGGGTGCGAGGTCGCGCTGGGCTGCCACTATCGCGTGGCGGTGCCGAGCGCGAAGCTGGGCACGCCCGAGGTCAAGCTCGGCCTGCTGCCGGGCGCGGGCGGCACGCAACGGCTGCCCAGGCTGGCGGGCGTGCCGCTGGCGATGGAGATGACCGCCCTGGGCGATCCGATCGCCGCGGGGAAAGCGGCGGACGCGGGGTTGATCGACCGGATCGTCGGTGAGGACAGCCTGGAGGCGGACGCGATCGCCTATGCGCGCGAGATCGCCGGCAAGCGGCCGTTGCCGCGCGCGTCGGAGCGGCAAGCCAGGGCCGATCCCGACGCGGTCGCCGCGTTCCGCAAGGTCAACGCGCGCCGGTTCCGCGGCTTCGAGGCTCCGGAAGCGAACGTCGCCTGCATCGAGAAGGCCGCCGACGGCTCGTCCTTCGCCGACGGCGTCGCGTTCGAGCGGCGGAGCTTCGCCGGGCTGATGGCGGGCACGCAGTCCGCCGCCCAGCGCCACCTGTTCTTCGCCGAGCGGCAGGCCGGCAGGATCGACGGCATCCCCGCCGATACCGCGCTGCGCCCGGTCGCCAGCGTCGGCATCGTCGGCGCGGGCACGATGGGCGGCGGCATCGCGATGAACTTCCTTTCGGCGGGCATCCCGGTGACGATCGTGGAGATGCGGCAGGACGCGCTCGACCGTGGCATCGGCACGGTGCGCGGGAACTACGAGGCCACCGCCGCCAAGGGCCGGATGAGGCCGGAACAGGTCGAGGCGGCGATGGGCGCGCTGACGCCGACGCTGGACTTCGGGGCGCTGGCCGGCTGCGACCTCGTGATCGAGGCGGTGTACGAGACGATGGAGGTAAAGAAGGACATCTTCACCAGGCTGGACGCGATCTGCAAGTCGGGCACGATCCTCGCGAGCAACACCAGCTATCTCGACGTGGACGAGATCGCGGCCTGCACGAAACGGCCGCAGGACGTGCTGGGCATGCACTTCTTCTCGCCCGCGAACGTCATGAAGCTGCTGGAGGTCGTGCGCGGCGCCAGGACGGCGCCCGACGTGCTCGCGACGGTCATGGCGCTGGCCAGGAGGATCCGGAAGGTCGCGGTGGTCGCCGGCGTCACCCATGGCTTCATCGGCAACCGCATGCTGATGCCGCGCCAGGTGGAGGCGATGAAGCTGCTGATGGAGGGCGCTACCCCGGAACAGGTCGACAGGGTGCATGTCGCGTTCGGGATGCCGATGGGGCCGTTTCAGATGAGCGACCTCGCCGGCGTCGACATCGGCTGGCATCGCGATCCCGCGCGCATCGAGAACATCCGCGACGCGCTCGCCGCCGAGGGGCGCTGGGGTCAGAAGACGGGCGCGGGCTTCTACGACTACGACGCCCGGCGTCAGCCGTCCCCCTCCCCGCGCGTCGCCGAGATCGTCGAGGACTTCCGCGGGAGGTCCGGCGCCCCGGCGCCGCGCGACATCTCCGATCAGGAGATCGTCGAGCGCACGCTGTACCCGCTGGTGAACGAGGGCGCGCTGATCCTGGAGGGCGGCTTCGCGCAGCGCGCGTCGGACATCGATGTCGTGTGGATCTATGGCTATGGCTGGCCGGTGTACCGCGGTGGCCCGATGTTCTGGGGCGAGAGCGAGGGCTGGGACAGGATCGTCGCGGGGCTGGAGAAGCACGGGTTCGAGCCGGCCGGCTCGCTCAGGGCGAAGGTGAAGGCGCCCGGGGCCATCCACTAGGATCCCGTCCCTGCCGGGATTGTCGAAGCATCGTCCTCCGGCGTGGCGTCCAGGGCTCGGGGTGAACGGACCGGAAAGGATCATCGATGACCGACCTCGACGGCTTCCGCGCCGAGACCCGCACCTGGCTCGACGCGAACTGCCCCGGCCGGGATGCGCGAGCCCGTCCGGTCCGGGAAGGACGCGGTCCGGGGTGGGCGCGACCAGTCGATGCTCGCCCCTGCGCAAAAGGCCTGGATGGACGCGATGGGTGCGAAGGACTGGACGGTGCCCGACTGGCCGACGGCCTATGGCGGCGGCGGGCTGAGCGCGGCCGAGACAAAGGTGCTGCGCGAGGAGATGGCCGCTCGACCAGGCCGATCCTGCTCGTCAGCGGCCATTCGCCGTTCTGCAAGACCTTCATGGACAATGTGAAGGTGCGCAGGGCGAACCGGGTCCACGACGAGAACAATGGCTGGGACGTCGCCAAATACCTGCTCGGGCACGAGCGGGAGAGCGATGCCGGCGCCCACAGCGCCGCCCCGCGCGCCTGGCTGCGCACCAAGGCGAACTCGATCGAGGGCGGCACCAGCAAGGTGCAGCTGGGCATCGTCGCCAAGCGGATCCTAGAATTGCCGGCGTAGGCCCCTCCTCTGCCGACGGCGCTGGCGATCGACGAACGCGCCAAGCACGGCCCGGCGGTGGCGATGCGGGCTGAGCGATCCGGCAACGGTTTCCGCCTGACCGGCGCCAAGCGGTTCGTCCATCATGGCCATGTCGCCGACCTGCTGATCGTCGCCGCGCGCACGTCCGGTTCGCCCGAGGACGTCGATGGCGTCACGCTCACCACCGCCTACCTCAAGGAGCGTCGCCAGTTCGGCGTGCCGATCGGCAGCTTCCAGGCGCTCCAGCACCGCGCGGCGCACCTCTACTGCGAGATGGAGGTCGCCCGCGCCGCGGTCCTGGAGGCGCAGCAGCTGCTCGACGCCGACGGCGGTAGGGGCGACGCGCGCGCCGACGCGGCGGTGTCGGTCGCCAAGGCGATGACGGCGCTTGCCACGACGCTCAGCGTGCAGGAGGGTATCCAGATGCACGGCGGCATCGGCATGACCGAGAAATACGAGATCGGCTTCTTCATGAAGCGCGCGCGCGTGCTGGCCGAGCTGTTCGGGGACGCCGACTACCATGCCGACCGGCTGGCGCTCGCGGCCGGCTATTGATGACGGACGACGCGACGCCGCGCCACCTGCGCTCGCCCGAACAGCTGACGGCGATGCTCGTCGGCTTGCTCGACGTCGAGGCGATCGACACCGATCTGTACCTCGGCGCGCGCCTGCCGGGCGGTCGGGGGCGGGTGTTCGGCGGTCAGGTGATCGGCCAGGCGCTGCAGGCGGCGCAGCGGTCCACGGACGGCAAGGCGGCGCACTCGCTCCACGCCTATTTCATGCGACCGGGCGACGACGAACGGCCGATCGTGTTCCGCGTGGTCCGCGACTTCGAGGGCAAGAGCTTCGCCACCCGCCGCGTGATCGCGATGCAGGGCGGGCAGCCGATCCTGAACATGGCCGCCTCGTTCCAGATGCCCGAGGACGGCCTGTCGCACCAGGCGGCGACGATGCCGCAAGTCCCCCCGCCCGGCGCGCTGGCGTCCGACCGCGACCTGCGCCTCGCGGCGATCGACAGCGTGGCGGAGCGGTGGCGGCGGGCGTTTCGCGAGTGGTCGAGCCCCATCGACCTTCGCCCCGTGGAGCCGCGCGACTGGGTCAGACCGGTGCCGGGCGAGCCGCGCCAGGCGACCTGGTTCCGCATCGGCACGCCGATCGACGACGATCCCGCGCTCCATCGCGCGGTGCTCGCCTATGCGTCGGACCTGGCGCTGATGGGCACTGCGATGCTGCCGCATGGCGTCGGCTGGCTGTCGCACGCCATGCAGAACGCGAGCCTCGACCATGCGATCTGGCTGCACGAGCCGTTCCGTGCGGACGAATGGCTGCTCTACGCCTGCGACAGCCCGTGGGCGGGACACGCGCGCGGCTTCAACCGGGGGCAGATCTTCACCGCCGAAGGCCGGCTGGTGGCGAGCGTGGCGCAGGAGGGGCTGATGCGGATGCGGGAGTGAGCCTCGACCACGCCCGACCGATGCTCCCGGGCCTCCTGCCGGTCCCGTCACGCCGCCGTCCTGCCGTAATCCTGGCGCGTCACCGGATGGCTGGACGACAGGCCGCCGTCGACGGCGAGCGACTGGCCGTTGACATAGCCTGCATCGTTCGAGGCGAGAAACAGCGCGACCTTCGCCAGTTCCTCGGCCCGCGCGCCGCGGCGCAACGGGTTGAGGTGGCCGATCCGGTCGGCCTTGCCCGCCGCGCGCGCATGGTCGAACACCGGCTTCGTCATGCCCGTTTCGGTCAGCCCCGGGCAGAGCGCGGATCGCCTCGGCGGCGGCGCCATCCGCGCGGATCATCGCACCGATCGCCCTCTCGCGACTGGCGTTCGTGCTCGGCCTGGCGCGGACGGATCTGCTCGTCGATGAAACACCGCACGCGATCGCGGAAATACGTCTCGCGCTCGTTGAGGGTGAAGGCCACCGATCGCCTCCCGTCGCGTCTGACGACGCCGACTAGGCCATACCCGATGTTCGGTAAAGCAGCGGCGCCACGACCGATCGGAGGCAGGAAAAAGGACTGCGAGTTCGAAACGAAGCTGGTACGTTCCGGTGATGACACCTTCCCCGGCCACTCCCGGCGACCGTCCCGAGCGGGAGGCCGGCACTCGACGTTTCCGCGCCAAGCGCGACGCGATCCTGGCCGCCGCGGCACAGGCGATCAACGAACAGGGCGCCAAGGGCATGACCTTCGCCGACGTCGCCCGCCGCGTCGGCCTCAACACCACCAGCGTCACCTATTACTTCAAGCGCAAGGAGGACCTGGCCGCTGCCTGTTTCGAGCATACGCTGAACGAGCTTCAGGTGATGCTGGACGAAGCGCTGGCCCTGCCGACGCCCCGGGAGCGCGTGGGGCGGTACGTCGCGCTCATCATGGCGCGGCTCGCACGGATCGAGCGCGGAGAGGCGCCGCCGTTCGCGGTCCTGTCGGACCTGCGCGCCACGGAGGGCGAGGTGCGCAGCCGGCTCATGGCGGGATGGCAGCGGGTGTTCCGCACGACGCGGCTGTTGTGGGGCACGGCCGACACGCGCGCGAAGACGGACCTGCATGGCGCGCGCGCGCACGTCCTGCTGGAAAACGGCTTCTGGCTGCCGGTCTGGCTCGCACGCTACGATCCGGACCAATATCCTCGCGTCGAGGAACGGCTGATGGACGTGCTGAGCGGCGGCATCGCGCGGTCGGCCGACATCTGGGCGCCCGAGCCGGTCGAGCTGACCCACGACGCATTGCCCGCGCGGGAGGCGTTCCTGCTGGCGGCGACGCGGCTCATCAACGAGCTGGGCTACCACGGCGCGTCGGTGCAGCGCATCGCGTCCGAGCTCAACGTCACCAAGGGCAGCTTCTACCACCATCTCGACGCGAAGGATGATCTCGTCATCGCCTGCTACGACCGAAGCTTCGAGGCGATCGCCGAGGCGCAGCGGCTGGTGGACGCGCGCGGCGGCTCGCACTGGCGGCGGCTGGCGAGCGTGGTCGCGACGCTGCTCGACGTGCAGTTCGGCGAACGCGGTCCGCTGCTGCGATCCACCGCGCTCAGCGGCCTGACGCCGGAGGTGCGCGACGCGATGGTCGCGCGCTCCAATCGCATCGCGAGGCGCTACGCGGGCACGATCAGCGACGGCATCGCGGAGGGATCGATGCGCGCGGTCGACCCGCTGATCGCCGCGCAGGCGCTGGTCGCGCTCCAGAACGCGGCGTTCGACATGCGCAGATGGGCGGGCACCATGCCGCGCGGCCGCGCGGTCGAACTGTACGCATCGACGCTGATGTTCGGGATGTTCGACGACCGGGCGGCGGGATGAGGGGCCACGGCCCCGTATCCGGCCCGCGCGGCGCCGACCCTCACCGCTCCAGATACTGCACGATGTCCACCAGCGCCGCGAGCGAGAACGGCAGCACGAACGTCGCGATCAGCAGGCCGACCATGATCCAGGACCATGCGCGCGCCGCCGGCGACACCCTCCGGCGTTCCGGCCTGCGCGGCGGAGGCTGCTCGTCGCGCCGCTGGTATCCGGCGGCGTCGAAGGCGAGGATCAGCGGCCCGCGATCGGCGACGCGAGCCCGTGTCGGCGGCGGCGCCATCCCGGCGAGCGCAAGGAGGGGCGGCGGCATCAATAGCCGTTCAATCGCGCGAACCGGTCGCGATGATAGGCGGCGTTGCCCCACATCGTCTCCAGGACCGCCGCACGCTTGATGTAGAAGCCGGCGTCGTGCTCGTCGGTCATGCCGATGCCGCCGTGCAGCTGCACCATCTCGCGCGTCACGAGCTTCAGCGTGTCGCTTGCCGTCGCCTTCGCCAGGCTCACCGCCTGGTCGACGTCGGAACGACCCGCGTCGATCGCCTCCAGCGCGCCCTCAACGACCGAGCGCATCAGCTCCAGCTCGGTGAACATCCTCGCCATCCGGTGCTGGAGCGCCTGGAAGGTGGACAGTTGCTGCCCGAACTGCACGCGCGTCTTCAGGAAGTCGTTGGTCTGCGCGAATGCGGCTTCCGCCATGCCGAGCATCTCGGCCGTGATCGCCGCGGTCGCGCGATCGACCACCGCCTGCGTCAGATCGGGTCCGCCGAGCCTCGTCGCGGGCGCTGCGTCGAAGCAAACCGTCGCATGGCTGCGCGAGTCCGCCATCCGCCGAGGCGATCGGGTGACGCCGCTCCTGTTATCCCCGCCCCTATTATCCCCGCCGTCGATGCCGTCCGCGACGAGGTACAGCCCGTCCCGCGCCGCGACCACGAACGCCCGTGCCGAGTCGCCCTCGGCCACGAAGGCCTTCTGGCCGCTCAGCCGCCCGTTCGCGACCTTGGTCGTCAGGCCGGTCGTCGCGTGTATCGGCCCCTCGTCGACCGCCAGCGTCGCCACCTCGCCGGCCGCGATGCGGGGCAGCCACTCGGCCTTCGCCGCGTCCGACGCGCCCATCGCGATGGCGCTCGCCGCGGCGGCGGTCGCGGCGAGCGGCGAAGCGGTCAGGGTGCGGCCGAGCTGTTCCAGCACGGTCCCGAGCGACAGCCAGCCGAATGCCGATCCGCCCTGCTCCTCGGGCACGACGATCCCCGCCCAGCCCATCTGCGCCATCGCGGCCCAGGCGGCGGAGTCGAACCGCTCCGGCGGGGGGGCGGCGCGCATCGCACGAAAGGCGGTGACGGGCGACTCGTTGTCCGCCCGCTCCCGCGCCGTGTCTCGCAACATCACCTGTTCGTCGTCGAGCACGGCCATGCGTCAATTCCAATGCGAAGGTCGGCGGAAGATCCGTCCGACTATGCCGCGGTCTCCCGCTTCCACCCCCTCTCCGGACCGTATAGCCGAATTACTGGTGTTCGAGCATGCCTAGAATGCGCTTGGCGATCACATTGTTCTGTATTTCGCTCGAACCGCCATAGATCGAGACCGCCTTGCCCCACAGCCATACCCGCGTCTGGTGCAGTTCCTCCTCGCAGAACCCCTCGCCCTCCCAGCCGAGACCGTTCATCCCCATGATCTCGATGCAGAGCTCGGCCCGATCCTGCGTCACGCGCGCGCCGACGTTCTTCATGATCGACGTCGCCGCCGACGGCCCCTGATCGGACCTGCTCTCAAGCGCCGCACGACGCAGCGTGAGCGCGAAGGCCCTGCTGTCCATTTCATGCCGGACGATCCGCATGCGCAGATCGTGGTCCGCCAATCGTCCCTCGGCATCGGCGCCGCGATACGCCATGGCGGTCTCGCCGACCGGCCGACCCGCCAGCAATTTGCCCGCGCTGCCGCCGCCGCCCGACAGGCTGGACCGCTCGTGCTGAAGCAGCCGCTTGCCGATCGTCCATCCCTCGCCCTCGCGCCCGACGAGATTGCCCTTGGGCACCTTCACGTCGGTGAAGAACGTCTCGCAGAACGGCGACTGGCCGGAGATCAGCCGGATCGGCTTCACCTCCACGCCCGGCGCCTTCATGTCGATCAACAGGAAGCTGATCCCTTCATGCTTCCTCGTGCGATCGGTGCGCACCAGCGCGAAGCACTTGTCCGCCCATTGCCCGCCGCTCGTCCAGGTCTTCTGGCCGTTGACGACGTAATGGTCGCCCGCATCCTGTGCGAAGCATTGCAGACTGGCGAGGTCCGATCCCGCGCCCGGTTCCGAATATCCCTGGCATCAGCGGACCTCGCCGCGGGCGATGGCCGGGATGTGCTCGCGCTTCTGCGCCTGCGTACCGTATTCGAGCAGCGTCGGCCCGAACATCATCACTCCCATGCCGCCGATCGGGTTCCAGGCGCCCGCGCGCGCCATCTCGTCGCTCAGCACCCGCGCCTCGGCCCGCGAGAGCCCGCCGCCGCCATAGTCCGCCGGCCACGTCGGCACGCCCCAGCCCTTCCCGCCGACCGCAACGCGCCATGCCTCCTCGTCCGGGCTCGGCTCGCCCGGCCCCTCCACCGCCGCCATGCCGCCGTCCCGCCCGTGCAGCGCGGGCGGGAAATGCCTCGCGAGCCATTCCCGTACCTCGGCACGGAACGCTGCCTGCGGGTCGGTCCCGGCCGGCAGGACGGCGGTGGTGGCCATGTCGACTCCAGTCCGGTGCGGTTAGAAGATCGGGTATGGCGCTGTCATGCCACGGTTCCCCTCGGTCGCCAAGACCGGACGCGTCCGCGGCGGCGTCGACAAATCCGCGGCGGTCGCTAGGGGTGAATCGTCCCACCGGAGCCCCGATGTTCTCGCACCGCGCCATTCCCATCGTCCTTGCCGCGGTCCTGATCGACACGATCGGCTATGGCATCGTGCTGCCCGTGCTGCCGACGCTCATCACCCGGCTGGGCCATCTCGACCTCGCCGACGCGACGCGCATCGGGGGCTGGCTGCTGGTCAGCTATTCGGCGGCGCAGTTCGTGTCGGGACCGGTCCTGGGCGCATTGGGCGACCGGTTCGGGCGGCGGCCGGTTCTGATCGCGTCGATGGCGACGTTCGCGGTCGACTATCTGGTGATGGCGGCGGCACCGACGCTGGCCTGGCTGTTCCTCGGCCGCGCGGTCGCGGGGTTGACGGGATCCGTCACCGGACCTGCCGGGGCCGTGATCGCCGACGTGACGGAGCCGGGCGACCGCGCCGCCGCCTTCGGACTGATCGGCGCCGCGTTCGGCGCCGGCTTCATCCTCGGCCCGGCGCTCGGCGGGCTCGTCGGCACGTTCGGACCGCGGATGCCGTTCCTCGTATCGGCGGGCCTGGCCGGGACCAACGCGGTCGTGATGACGTTCCTGCTGCCCGAAACGCTCGCGCCGGGCAGTCGCCACCGCTTCCGGTGGCGCGATGCGACGGTGCTGGGCTCGTTCCGTCCGCTGTTCCGCGCCGGGCGCGCGACGCCGCTGCTCGTCGCCAATTTCCTGTGGCAGGTCGGCGGCGTCGTCTACCCGTCGATCTGGGCGTTCTGGGCGACGCTGCGGTTCGGGTGGACGGGGCGGGAAATCGGCTTCTCCCTCACCTGGGTCGGGCTGCTGATGGCGCTCGTGCAGGTCGGGCTGACGAAGCGGGTGATCGCGGCGATGGGAGAGCGGCAGGCGGCGATGGCGGGGCTGGCCTGCGGGGCGGCGTGCCTGACCGCCTATGCCTTCACCACCCGGCCCTGGGAGGTATACGCCTTTTTCCTGGTCGGCTCGCTCACCGCGCTCGCCTGGCCGGCGCTCAACGGCCTGATGTCGCGGATGGTCGATGACCGGCACCAGGGCGCATTGCAGGGCGGGGTGGGCGCATCCAACTCGGTCGCCTCGATCGTCGGGCCGCTGCTGGCGGCGCAGAGCCTGGCGCTGGGCGCGCGGCATGGGTTCGACGGGCTGGCGTTCATCCTGGCGGCGGCGCTGATGGCGGGCGCGCTGGCGATCATCGCCACGCTGGTCCCCGCGTCGCCTGTGACGGAGCCGGTCGCGATCTGACGTTTCGAAGATGGCGCATGGCGTTCCGGGCCGGCGCGCCCGCGACGGATCAGGAGGGACGGATGACGACACTGGCACGGGCGATCGCGGCGCTGGAGCCTGCGGGCGGGGGCTGGCGGGGCACCGTGCCCGACAACTGGCTGCAGGGTCGCACCGCCTATGGCGGCTTCTCGACCGCGCTCGCGCTGCACGCCGCCAAGACGTCGGATACCGACCTGCCACCGCTGCGATCGGTGCAGGTCGCCTTCGTCGGTCCGCTCGCCGGCACGATCACCGTCACCGCCCGGCGACTGCGGCGCGGTCGCAACGCCGCCTTCGTCCAGGCCGACGTGGTGGGGGACGCAGGCTTGGGGCTGTGCGCGACGTTCGTCTTCATGACGCCGCAAGCGTCGCGGATCGACCACCGCGCTGGCGTCTCGCCGGCCTTTCCCCTGCCCGGCCCGGACGAGCGACGCGTCCGGCCGCCCGAAGGGGTGGCGTTCATGCACAATTTCGAGTTCGTCGACCGGCGCGATCCGCCGACGGGTCCGGCCGAGTGGCTGCGCTGGGGCCGGCTGCGCGAGCGCGACGGCCTCGATCCCGACATCGCGCTGGTGGCGGTCGCCGACGGCCTGCCGCCCGCCGCGCTCAAGCTGGTCGGCGGGCTGGCCCCGGTCAGCTCGATGACATGGCTGATGAACCTCGTCGCACCGCCGCAGACGCGCGAGGGCTGGTGGCTGATGCGCGCGACCAGCGATCATGCGAGCGCCGGCTTCTCCAGCCAGCCGATGGCGATCTGGAACGCCGCCGGCGCGGCCGTGGCCGAACAGATGCAGGGTGTCGCGGTCTTCGCCTGAGCCGTCCCGAACCGAGGCCCCGCGGCATCCTGCGACATCCTGCGACATCCTGCGACATCCTGCGACATCCTGCGACAATCGGACGCCCGCGACGACATACTCGCGCGACGCGTCCGGCCGATACGTCTGCCGAAGTGTCGGACAGCTCCGGCGCGAAGGAGATCGAGCATGAGGAACCGGGTGATCGCCGCGGCCCTGCTGTCCGCGATGGCCGCGGCGCCAGCGCCGGCGCGGCAGTCCTATCCGCCAGCGCAGGGAAGCGCACCCATGTCGCCCGCCGGCGCGATGCGCGGTTCGGGATCGGGGCCGATGGGCGGCGCGATCGGCATGTTGCGGCGGGCGGACGCCAACGGCGATGGCGTCGTCGCCCGCGACGAGTATGTGGCCGCGATCGACGCGCGCTTCGACCGGATGGACGCGAACCGCGACGGCGTGCTGTCGCCCGACGAGATGCCGACGCGCGGCGGCGGACGTCCTGGCGGAGGGGGCGGCGATACTCCTCCTCCGTCGCCCGCCAACGGCAGCTCCGCCGGCGCGACCGGCACGCCCTCGGCCCCGTCCGCGCCTCGCCCGGCGGTGACGCGCGACCAGTATCGTGCCGGGGCGATGCGCCGCTTCGATCGGCTCGACACCAACCACGACGGCCGCATCGACGGGGCGGAGATGGCTGCCGCGACCTCGATGCGCCCAGCGCGCGGCGGCGGGATGGGCGAGGCCCCGCCTCCCTCCGCCGACCGGTGATCGCGGGCGGCGTCGCGCCGTGCTAGCCACCGATCCCGTGGGCGACATAGCGCATATCCTGCTCGTCGACGACGAACGCTCGATCCGCGAGCCGCTGGCCCAGTATCTGGCCAGGCAGGGCCTGCGCGTGACGCAGGCGGCGGACGCGGCTTCCGCGCGAACGCGACTTGCGGCCTATGCGATCGACCTCGTCATCCTCGACATCATGATGCCGGGCGAGGACGGCCTCAGCCTTGCCCGGCACATCCGCGCGAGCGGCGACATGCCGGTGATCCTGCTGACCGCGCGCGCCGAGGAGACGGATCGCATCCTGGGCCTGGAGATGGGCGCGGACGACTATGTCACCAAGCCGTTCTCCCCGCGCGAGCTGGCCGCGCGGGTCAAGGCGATCCTGCGCCGCGCGGCGGCGGGCGGGGTGCGCCAGCATGCGCCGGAGTCGCACTCCTACGGCTTCGCGGGCTGGGTGCTCAAATCGGGCGAGCGCGCGCTGGTGGACCGCGAGGGCGTGTCCGTGCCGCTGTCGACGGGGGAATACAACCTCCTCCTCGCGCTCGTCGTACGCCCGCGCCAGGTGCTGACCCGCGACCAGCTGCTCGACCTGACGCAGGGGCGCGAGGCGGCGGCGTTCGATCGCGCGATCGACAACCAGGTCAGCCGCCTGCGCCGCAAGATCGAGGCGGATCCCAAGGCGCCGGAGATCATCAAGACGGTATGGGGCGGCGGCTACACGCTGGCGGCGGAGGTGACCCGGCTGTGAGCCCGGGGTGGCGCCTCGCCCCGCGCAGCCTGACCGGTCAGCTGCTGCTGGTGGTGGCGCTGACGCTGTTCGTCGCGCAGGCGATCAACTTCGCGCTCCTGCTCGGGGAACGGCGCGCGCACCGGCTGGAGCAGGCGGTCGGGCCGGCGGTCACGCGGCTGACCGACGCGGTGGAGCGCGAGGCCGCGGGCCGGCC
>NZ_CAHJWW010000007.1 GCF_903643035.1 Sphingomonas bacterium
GCTGACCGCCAGCGCAATGCTGGCGGGGTGCGACCTTGCCCCGGCCTATGTCCGCCCCGTGGCCGCCGTGCCGGCGTCGCTGCCGCGGGGCGGGGTCTATCCCGCCGCGGCGACCGACGCGCGGGACATCACAAGGGTCGGCTGGCGCGATTTCTTCACGGACGCATCGCTGCGGACCGTCATCCAGCGCGGGCTCGACAACAACCAGGACCTGGCGCTGGCCGCCGCCAACGTCCTCCAGGCGCGCGCGCAATACCGGGTGTCGCGCGCCGACCTCGTACCGACCGTGGCCGTATCGGGATCGGCGACCTATACCAACAACATCCTCGGTTCGAGCGGCGCGACCAGCGGGACCGCGACGGGGACGACCGGCACCGGCATAGGCACGGGTACGGGCATAGGCACGGGCACCGGCACGGGTGTCGGCACCGGCACGGGGAGCACCGGGTCCGTCGGCGGCACGGTCGGCGCCGGTTCCGGGGACATCAGCTACTATTCCGTCAACGTGGGCCTGTCGGCCTATGAGGTCGACCTGTTCGGGCGCGTCCGCAACCAGAACAAGGCCGTGCTGGAACAGTATTTCGCGAGCGAGGAGGCGCAGCGGACCACCCGGATCAGCCTGATCGCGCAGATCGCGACCGCCTGGCTGACGATCGCGCAGGACGAGGATCAACTCGCGCTGTCGCGGCAGACGCTCGACACCTTCAGGCAGACGCTCGACCTGACGAGCGCGCAGTTCCGCATCGGCGTGGCCTCCGAGCTCGAGTCGCGCCAGGCGGAGACCAACTACCAGGCCGCGCGCAACGACATCGCGGTGCTCCGGACGCAGGTCGCGCGCGACCGCAACGCGCTCGACCTGCTGGTCGGCGCGCCGGTGGAACCCGCGCTGCTTCCCGTCGCGCTTGGCGACGCGCGCGCCGCGATCGAGGTCCTGCCGACGGACCTTTCCTCGACGGTCCTGCTGCGACGCCCCGACGTCCTTCAGGCGGAGCATCAGCTCGTCGCGCAGAACGCCGACATCGGCGCGGCGCGCGCGGCGTTCTTCCCGACCATCTCGCTGACCGCCACGCTGGGCACGATCAGCACCGCGCTCGGCGGCCTGTTCGGCAGCGGGACGGGGACCTATACCGGCAGTCCCTCCATCGCGCTGCCGCTGTTCGACGGCGGGCGGAACAGGGGCAACCTCGACTATGCCCGCGCGTCGCGGCAGGCGGCCGTCGCGACCTATCAGCGGACGATCCAGACCGCGTTCCGCGAAGTCGCCGACGCGCTCGCGCAGCGTGGAACGATCGACGAGCAGATCGCCGCGCAGACCGCACGCGCCAATGCGGCGCAGATCGCGGCGACACTGTCGGACGCACGCTATCGCGCCGGCGTCGATTCGTTCCTGACCTCGCTCGACGCGCAGCGCACCGCCTATGCCGCGCGCCAGCAACTCGTGACGACCCGGTTCAATCGCGGCGGGAACCTGGTCGAACTCTATCGTTCCCTTGGCGGAGGGCTCGAATAAGGCGTTTGGAAATGCTTGCGAGTCCCGGCAATCGGCGTAGTTTGCCGGAACCGCCGAGGAGAAGATGACGATGACGTCGATCCGGTCCGCAGACCAGCCGCCGCTGAACCCGCCGGTGATGCAGGCGGGCGGTGACGTCGGCGAGGAAAGCCTCATCATCCTGCAAAGCCTGCTCTGCCTCCTGCGCGAGAAGAACATGCTCACGCGCGCCGACATGGAAGCATTGTGCCACAAGGTCGAACGCCGCGCGTCGGGGACAAGCAGGATGCCCTTGCCCTGCTGCTCCGAAAGTGCGGCGAACGCGTCGGGGATCATGCAGCGCCTGACGAGCTATATCGGCCAGCGATACGGCGGAAAGCACGCGCGCAACTAGAGGCGAGGGGTGGTCGGGCAGTCCGCTCGCCACCTGTCGGTCGCTCAGTCCGGCTCTGCCGACGCAACTACTGATTGGCGCGCGCGCAATCTCGCGGTCACGTCCGTCCGCCAGGTGAAGCGGCCCTGGTGCCTGATGATCCACGCGCCGACGCGGATGCCGGGAAGCTCGACCAGACGATAGCAGAAATGGGAGAGCGGCAGGACCACGGCGACCGTCGCCACCGTCAGGATGAGGGCGCTCGAGTTCGGGTCCCTCGCATAGACATGACCCAGCAGCAGCGGCAGCAGCCGCGAGCCGAACTGAAGCACCGGGAAATGAAGCAGGTAGACACCGTATGAGATGTCTCCCAGCCACACCAGCGTCGGCGCCAGCAGGACCGACCGGTTCATGTCCGAACATTCCAGGACCACCAGCAACAGGGCCGCGGCGATACCCTCGATCAGCGCGGGGACCGGTGCGTGGTAATCGACGTCGAACGCCCAGTTCCGGCTCGCCTGACGGAACAGGATCATGATGACCAGCAGCGTCAGCGCGATCGGCAGGCTGCCGCGCTGCACGTCGCCTGCGCGCAGCGTCAGGATCAGCCTCATCGCCATGGCGCCCAAGGCGAAATCGACCAGATACTGCCCGTCCAGCCCCGCCTTCATGCTGACGATGCCAAGCAGGACCGTGACCAGGACAGGGTAGAACCATGTCCTGGCGGCGGCGACCATCCATGCCAGGGCCGGCATGGCGAGGCCGGCGATCAGCTCGCACTTGATCGACCAGAGTTGCGGCAGCGGATAGGCGCGGGCGCCGAGCAGCGACCCGATCACATCGCCCCGCGTGATCCGATGCAGGTCGACGTCGAGGCCAAGCGCCGAGCGGTTCTGGGCCGCGGGCAGATACTCCCGCAACGGTATGTAGAGGCAGGCCAGGCCCACGGCGACCCACAGCGCGGGATAGATGCGCGCCGCCCGCCCGATGCCGAAGACGAGGTAGTTTCGGAGGCTGACCTGCTTTCGCATCAGGGAGCCACTCAGCACCAGTCCGCTCAGGACGAAGAACAGGACCACCTGCGCATGGGCGTTGAGCAGAAGTTCGGACCACCGGGACAAGGTGGGACTGACGTTATAGAACGACAAACAATGATAAATGACAACGGCAAGAGCGGCCAGTCCCCGGATGGATTGCAGTTCCGGCTGATGCCTGTGTCTCGCGTCGGTCACTGATACCCCCGAATGAACTTTATTTCATCTATAGATAGGATAACAGCTTTTATGCTGAGTCGTGCATCACCAGCCTGATGATGACCTTGTGGGCAGGTGGCGGCATGCGATGTCCGGCGATGGCGGAAGGATTGAGGACCGTCGCCGCCGACGCCTTTCGCTCGTGCCGAGGCCCGAAGTGGAGGGGAACGGTTGACGTCCAGAACTGGCGCCCCGCAGTCGATCCGACCAAAAGATCGGCGCGCGCTAATCCCGAATGGCCGTCCCGGTCGATTGCCCGGATCCCTGCGACGATGGATTGTCGGGGTCGATGGCCGCGCAGTCGCTTCTCGCTGATGATGACGACGATGAGGTCCTGCGCCTCATCCTCAACATCTACGGCGTTCCGCAAATGGCGGGACGCGAGAAGCGTCGGCGAGCGTCTGTCGGCGGCGGCGGCATCGTTCTGCGGGTGTTGTCCCTTGGAGGGACCTGGGCTCTCCTCGCCAGCGTCTTCGTGGCGGGGGCGCAAGGTCCGGAGCCCGGGGTTCCGTCCCGTTCCTACACCGCGCTCGACAAGCCGGTCGGCGCGGTATCCGCGCCCGCCAGTCGCGCGACGGCGCCGCTCGAACCTGCGGGGCGCACCGGCCGGACCATCTATGCCACGCCCGTCGCCGGTCACGCACCCGACATCGCCCAGGCGCGGCCGAACCCCACCGACGCGCAGCCGATGCGCCGCGACGTGGCCGTCGGGCCTGACCGGGTACGGGCGGTACCGACGGGTTCCTATGACCGACCGGGCGCAGGCCCGATCGGCAAGCCGCGGGAGAACTGGTCGGTATCGGACGATGAGCCAAGAGTGGAGGGGGAGGTGCTGGTACCCACGCCATCTCCCGCCGTGCCCTCGCGTCCGTCCGACATCGACACTCACCCGGCGGTCCGCGACACCAGAACGTCAAAGGTAGGCGATGCACACGTCAACACGGCGGCCGAGCATGACAGGATCGCGCATCAGGACGCCCTTGATGCGTTGCGCGCGCTTCGGCTCAAGTAACGGGTTACTGGCGATCGCGCTGGCGACCGGGTCCGCGCTACCGGCCGCGGCCGACCCGCTGAGCGTCGCCGGCGAGACGGCGATCGCGACCAACGACACGTCGGCCTCGCCGCAGGTCACCCTCCTGCCTCCTCCCGGTACGGAGCACCATGACGGGGTATCGCTGTCGGTCGGGGCGTCGTACTGGGACGGCAAGTTCGGCGCCGAGACCACCAGCAGCATCGTCGCCGTCCTGGCCAACGTCCGCTACCGCCACGGAGACCTGCGGATCGACGCCACGCTGCCCTGGATGCACATCACGAGCGACGGAACGGTCTACCAGGGTATCGACGGCGTCCCGCTGATCGCCGCCCCGAGCACGTCGAACGGCGTTCGGGAGCGCGACGGCGTCGGGGACCTGTCGGTCGGCGCGTCCTGGCTCGCGCTGCATCAGGAGAGCGCCGGGGTCGATCTCGACGTCGGCGTCCGCATCAAGCTTCCGACCAGCGCGGGAAGCACGATGCTGTCGACCGGCAAGACCGATGAGACGGTCAGCATCGACGTGCTACGGTCCTATGGCCGGATAAGCCCCTTCGTCGAGATGGGGTATCACGTCTTCGGCAATCCGACGGGCGGCGTGCTGCGCAACGGCGTGTTCGGCTCGGTCGGGGTGACGATGCTGGTGGGTACGGGCACGTTCCTCCTCCTGTCCTACGACTATGCCGAACGGACCAGCCGCTTCATCGGTAGCGCGAACGCGCTGGTCGCGGGAGCCTCGGTCCCGGTCGCGCCGCGGTTGAGCGTCAACGCCTATGCCAGCGCCGGCTTCTCGTCGGGCGCGCCGGGGTTCTCGGCCGGTACGTCGCTCAAGTTCTCCCTGTAGCGGACGGGAGCGCCGCCACCACCCGGGCCGCCGCCACCCGACGGCGCGGCTAGGCCGCGCGCCGCGTGACCTTGGGCAGTATGCGAGGGGTCGGCATCGGCGTGATGAACGAGCCGTCGAAGTCGAAGCTGTCGCCGATCTGCGTGACGATCTCGTCGGTCAGGTTCCACGGCAGGATGACGATGTAATCCGGCCGCTCGACCGCGAGCGCGGCGGGGTGACGGATCGGCAGCCGGACGCCCGGCAGCAGCTTGCCCTGTTTGGACGCCGCCTTGTCGACGGTGAAGTCGATCGTGTCCGTACCGATCCCGCAGTAGTTGAGCAGCGTGACGCCCTTCGCGGGCGCGCCATAGGCGGCGATGCGACAGCCCTGATCCTTCAGCCGCCCCAGCAGCGCCCGCAGGTCGGTGCGCAGGGCCACCGCCCGCTGTGAGAACGCGAGGTACACCGCGTCCTCGTCCAGGCCATAGGCCAGTTCCTCGTCGAGCAGGCTGGCGACGCGGGGAGAGGTGGGGCGGTCCGCCTCGTCGCGACAGACGAAGAAACGGATCGACCCGCCATGCGTCGGCAGCTCTTCCACGTCGAACACCCGGAGTCCGGCCTGTTCGAACACCCGCTTGGCGCTCAGCAGCGAGTAATAGCTGAAATGCTCGTGGTAGAAAGTGTCGAACTGGTTGCGCTGCATCAGGCGCAGCAGATGCTGGACCTCGATCGTCGCGACGCCGGCGGGCTTCAGCAGCTCGCGTATCCCGCTGGCGAAATCGTTGATGTCGGGTACGTGCGCGAAGACGTTGTTGGCGGTGACGAGGTCCGCCTGCCCGCCGTCGGCGACCAGTTCGCGGGCCAGGGCTTCGGAGAAGAACTTCTGACAGGTCGCGATGCCCTTCGCCCGGGCGGCCGTCGCCACGGAACCGCACGGTTCGACGCCCAGCGTATCCAGCCCGAGCGCCCGCGAATACTGGAGGAGATAGCCGTCGTTGCTCGCGATCTCGACATGACGAGCGCCAGCCGAGAGCGCGAAGCGTTCGCTCATCGCCCGGACATAGTCTTCCGCATGGCGCAGCCACGAAGTGGATTCGGACGAGAAGTAGACATAGTCGTCGCGGAACAGATCCTCGGCGTCGATCAGGTCGACGGTCTGGACGAGCCGACACCGATCACAGACCATGATCTTGAGCGGATATGTCTCTCCGTCGCGCATCTCCTTCACCGACGGATCGATCAGGTCGTTGGCCACCGGCGATTGTCCGAGATCGAGCACGCAGCTTGCAAGAGGTGCGGCACAGTGCCGGCACGCGTGATCGGTCCGATGCATTTCAACCCGCCTCCTTTGACTTCCGGCCGCAGAACAACCGCAAGGAGCCGCAAGAGCAATGGCGCCGACAGGGAAACGACCGTCTATTCGGGGATCGGACACCAGACCAAAAGAGTACGGCCTGCCTAATCCGTCTTCAAACGAGCCTGAAGTCGGAACGACCAACCCCGAATGGTTACATACCGACGTGTAGGCGCTCGTCATGGTCGGCGCCGGGTCGGATCAGCCACGCTGCCAATCGCCCGGTTCCATATGCTCGACCGCGCAACGCGAAAGGTCGGGAGCCTGCACGGCAGGCTCCCGACCCCGTTGCCGACGAAGCCGTCGCTTCTGTCCGCCCGGCGGCGCGGGTCAGCTCAGCAGCGACTGCAGCACAAGGCGATCCGCGCCCGTGATCCTGCCCGAGCTGTCGGTCGTCGGGAAAAGGTTCATCTGGTATGTGTCGTTCGCATAGGCCACGTCCTGATGCGCGGTGAGCACCAGGCCTGCCTGCTTGGTCGCCTGCACGAAGTTCTGCACCACCGGCTGCCACTCGGCACGGTTGGGGGCGCCGAACTCGCCGATATGGCCACGCCCGTAGAGACCGTGCTGGTTCAGCCAGTTCAGGAACGGAGTGACCCGCGCCACCCCGACATTGGCGTCGGCCGGCGCGCTTTCGCCGCCACCGCCATACGTGCCGCTGCTGTCCCGGTCGAAATACACATGCGCGGACCAGAACAGATTGCGCGCAGGGTCGACCAGCGTGTGCAGGGTGGGGTTGAGGTAGGGCCAGAGCTGGGCGTTGGACCATTCATACCCGCCCACGACGATCGCCACGTTCCAGTTGACCTGGCGAATGGCGGTGATCGCGGCCTGGCACGCGTTCGCCCAGCCGACATTGCCGATCGGGAGACTGTGCGGCTCGTTCATCAACTCGATCGACGCGACTGCCGGATGGTTGCCGAAGGCTTGCGTCACCTTGACACAGAAGTCGATCCACGCGTCGACCGGTACCTGCGCCGATCCCAGCTGTGCCCTGGTCATGTGCGCCCACGTACCGTCGTATCCGACATAGCGGCTGCCGTAATTGTGGCAGAGATCGAGGATCACCTTCAGACCGTATTTGGCCGCCATGTCCAGGTCGCGGCGGACGATCGCGACCGGGTTGCGCAACGGATTGTTCGGATCGTCGTAATGACCGAGCAGCTGTTCGCCGAGCGACCCGTACAGCCGAGGCTGGAGACGTTCCCACGCCCCTTCAAGGCGGATGTGATCGCATCCCTTCGAAGCGTAGTAAGCGAAATGCGACTCCGGTTCCGGAAACACCTCGCCGTACAGCCGCCCGGGCAACGAGTCCGGACTGCCCTCGAGGCTGCCGAAGGCGACGCCGCGGCCGGTCGGCGTGGTCCTTGCCGCAAGGGAGGACTGGGTTCCACTGGTGCTTGCGGGAGTGGCGGTCGGCGAGGGTACGGGGTCGGGTGACGCTGCCGCCCCCTGAACCACGTCGATGCCGCCACCCGTCGCCGAACTGTCGCCCCCACATCCGGTGACCAGCACCGCGCCGCCGATCGACAGCCAGCGCAGGACGTGACGGCGACCGAGCGGCTCCGAGCCGGTCGGGAGCATCGGGGTCAGGGGTTCCTGAGGCTTCCAGGTCATGAGCTTGTCTTCATCGGGCAAACCTTTTCGACTGTCGGAGTGGACGCGCAGATCATCGACGACCAAACCGGTCAGGGTCTGGCCTTGGGGAAGGAAGTCGGGGCGGGCGCGCAGCCTTCCGCGACCGGGCCGTCTCGACCCGGTGCTGACTGTCTCGATTAGGGAGCTGGTCTCAGCCTCGGGGGAGGCGACGGACTCCGGGGATAGTCATCGCGATGAACAGGCTAGTCGACGTGGACGAATGTGCCCGGAGCAGCGATCAGCCAGCTGATCGCCACAGCCGTCACGGCCTTACGCCTTGTGGATAGGATGCTTGTGGCTGGTTATGGCTACTCCCCTTGATCGACCCGCCCAGCATGAAGGCGTATGTCTTTCTAGGCAATAACACTTTGAGGTTACTGGCAGAGTAAGCGTAACCGGTTTCGATGGGGCGGGTTTGTCGTCGGACAAGCCGAGCGGATCGCGCTCAGATGACGCTGCCCCAGAACTCTAGGCCTTCCTTGCCCGCGACCTTGGGCGATTGAACGATGCAGCGATGCGCGATCCGGCGCGCGATGCGCCCGGACGTCGAGAGATGCTCGGTACACGCCACGCTGTCGATCCAGAGGGTGCGCGCTCCGAACAGGCGCGCGAGCAGGACGAACGGCAGCATCGGGGCCGATCCCGTCGTGACCACCGCGAACGGCCGCTCACGCGCCAGGATCGCCATCGCACGCACCATGATCGGCGCGAACGTCTTCACTCTGAAACGGGAGGCGTCGGGGACCGAGTAGAACCGGTGGTCCGGCACCACGGTCGCGTTGTCGGCGATGGTCGACACATAGACGACGTCGAGCCCCTCGAAGGCCGGCCGCAGCCGCAGCAGCTCGACC
Source organism: Sphingomonas bacterium (assembly GCF_903643035.1). Taxonomy (GTDB): domain Bacteria; phylum Pseudomonadota; class Alphaproteobacteria; order Sphingomonadales; family Sphingomonadaceae; genus Sphingomonas. The sequence continues at coordinate 8,815 of NZ_CAHJWW010000007.1, forward strand.
CAATGCCCACCGCCGGATGCGGCGGCGACGATCCGCCTGAGCGGGCGGTCGTGGTCGGGACGTGACGATGGCCGCCATCGCCCTGGCCGGCGCGGGCCACGGTGCCGGTCGTCGGGTGCGTGGCGCGACCGGGCGAGCCCGAACATCAGAAGTACCGCTCGCCGACCCGCACCGTGTCGCCCGGATGGACGGGTGCGGAGGCCGTGACCTCGATCGGCACCTCGACGTTGGATCCCTCCCGCCGGATGAACACGTTCTTCAGCTTGCCACGATAGGTGATGCCCCGCGCCGTCGCGATCGCCTGCGCCACGGTCAACCCGTTGGTAAAATCGTATTTGCCGGGTTGATTGACCTCGCCCAGCACGAAGAAGGGGCGGTACTGCGTCACCTGGATCGACACCTTGGGCGATTTGACCAGATCCCGCTGCACGAGGAGCGCGGTGATCTGGCCTTCCAGATCGCGGGACGTCAGGCCGCGAACCGACATCGAACCGACCAGCGGCAGCGACACCGTGTCGTCGGCCGCGACCAGTATGTCACCGCTCAGCTCCTTGAACCCGAATGTCGTCACCTCCAGCTTGTCGCCGGCGGCGAGCGTATAGTCCGCCGGCCGGGCGGCGACCGGACCGGCCGGCAGCGGCATGTTGGAGCAGGCGGATGTCGCCAGCGCCAGCGCCAGCGATCCGATGATGAAGACGACACGCACTATGGTTCTCCTCGACTGCCCGAGCGGCCCTCCGCTCCGGCCATGAACTGTCTCTCACCGGACCGGGGCGGCGAACGGCTCACCCGGCCCGGCGGCGACCGCGCAGGCGTAATGCTGGTGCAACCGGTCGATCAGCACCGGCCACGCGAACGGCGCCATCCGGTCGGCCATCGTTGGACGACGTATCGCGTCGCACTCGAACTGACCCACCTGCTTCAGAAAGGCATCGACATCCGCGCCGGGCGTGAAGTCGCTGGTCATCCCGATCCCGACGCGGTGCAGCGTCCGCTCGAACACCGCCAGGTCGCTGAGGATCGGGAACAGCCCCGCGCCGATCGCCTCCACCGCCGCGAGTCCGAAACCCTCGTAGGTGGAGGCGCAGGCAAAGACGCTGCTTCTGGCGATGAGCGCCCGCAACTGGTCGTCGTCCGGCTCGCGATGGAACTCGACCGCATGGTCGACGCCGTGCTTCGACGCCAGTTCGTGCAGGCCGGAGATGGTGACGCCCATCTCCTTGCCGGCGACGATCAGCCGCCAGGACGGCGCCTGCGCCTGCAACGCCGCGAACCACGCGATCAGCCGGTCCAGCCCCTTGTTGGGGGCGAGCCGGCCAAAGAAGATGATCGTCCGGGTACCGGGACTGGCGAGGCCCGCGAACCTCGTCACGTCGATCGCATTCTCCAGCAGCGCGACCCGGTTCCCGGCGATGCGACGGAAGACGACCTCGTCCTGGACGCTGGAGGCGAGTACCGTGCTGTAGGCGCTGAGCGACATCCGCGTCACCGTGTTGAACCACAATCGCTTCAGCCGCCGGGCGAACGGGGTGTGGAAGAACCCGCCATGCGTCGACAGCACCATCGGCTTGCGGTGCATGCGACGGGTCAGCGCGGCGAAATCGGCGAAGAACTCCAGCCCATGCACATGGACGACGTCGGCGTCGCCGATCCGGCTCAACACGGCGGGGGCGATCGGATAGCGGATGCCGCCGACGAACGGGATCCGCCGGATCGTGACGCCGTTGCGATGCTCGAGCGCCGGCAGCGAGCTTCCGTCGCCGCCGAAGATGCGGTTGAGCGTGACCACGCGCACGTCGAGGCCGGCCCGCGCCTGTCGTTCCGCCAGTTGCGAGACATAGGTCTCGATGCCGCCGATGCCGGGCCGGTACTGGCGCACCGCATGGGTGATCCTCATGCCGCGTCTCCGTGACGCATCCCCGTCGAAGCGGCCTCAATACGCATTGTGATCGCGAACCAGCAGCGGCAGCGTGCGCAGCAGGATCGACACGTCGGACTTCAGCGTCCAGCCTTCGATATACTCGCAATCCGCCGACAGCCGGCTCTTGATGCAGTCGAGCGTCCTGATCTCACCACGCAGCCCGCGGACCTGCGCCAGCCCCGTGATCCCCGGCCGCACCGCGAAGCGTCGGCAATAGCTGTCCAGCGCGTCGCCATAGACCTCGTCGTGGACGAGCGCGTGGGGACGGGGTCCGACGAGCGACATGTCGCCCAGCAGGACGTTGACGAGCTGTGGCAGCTCGTCGAGGCTCGTGGCGCGCAGGAAACTACCCACGGGCGTGACCCGGCGGTCGCCGCGCACCGCGGAGCGTACGTGATCCCCGTCCTCCACGACATACATCGTGCGGAACTTCATGACGGCGAAGGGCTTCGCCTTCAGCCCGCCCCGGTTCTGCCGGAAGATGACCGGTCCCCTGCTCGACAGGAGCACGGACAGCGCGATGATGAGCAGCACCGGCGATACGATCGCCAGAAGCAGGCCCGATACCAGGACGTCGATGGCGCGCTTCGCCACCGACCGGGCGGCCGGGCCGATCTGGTCGACCTCGCCGAAGAACCGGTCGGCCATCGAAGGACCGACGCGAGCCCGGGTTTCGTCGAGGTTCGTCACTCCACATCTCCTTGGCAACGGCACGGGTAGCGGGCCTCGCACGACCGGCCGGGTCGGGACCGGCCTTCGTCCGCGGTCACTCGGCGACGACGATGCCGACGACGCGCGTCTTCATGTCGGCCAGACGCGCGCCCATGCGGCGGACCGCCTCCAGCGTCGTGACGTCGCGCCGGACCACCAGGATCATCGCGTCGATCGCGCCGCACATCGAGGGCGGCTCTCCGAACGGTGCGCCGACGTCGACGATCATCGTCGCGAAGCTCTCGAGGAGCGGCATCGCGCGGCGGTGGAACCGCTCGCCGTCGAGCAGGACGGAGGCATCGCCGCTCGGCGAGCCGGCCGGCAGTACCGACAGGTTCCTGACCGCCGTCGGTTCCGCCAGCGCGCGCGCGCTGCCCTCGCCGCTCAGCGCGGCGATCAGCCCGCCCGACGCGGCGACCCCGAACAGCGCGTGCTGGCGCGAGATCTGGATGTTGGCGTCGATCAGCACCGTGGGCGTGCCGAGCTGCGCGTAGGAGATGGCGAGGTTCGCCGCCAGGATCGAGGCTTCCAGCGTCGTGTCGAGGCCGATGACGCCGGTCGACTGGATCGGCGCCTCGCCCGGCTCCACGGCCGCCGCGATCGAACCGCACAGCGATCGTGCCATGCGCGCGACCGGATCCTCCGCGTCGAACGCCGCGCGCGCCAGCCAGCTCAACGGCGAGTTGTGGGGCAACAGCAGCATGGTGCCGCCGGCGTCCGGTCCGCCGGTGCCCGGGTGCGAGGGGTCGACGCCGACCAGCACGCGATTGGTGGTGGAACGTATCCTCATCAGATCCTCTCCAGTCGCAGCGCCTGATCCCGCAGGAAGCTGCCGAAGGCGAAGCCGCCGATCACGGGCAGGCCGGTGCTGCGCATCAGACCCTGCGGCGTCCGTACCCGCGGCCGCTGGTTCTCTATCAGCAGCGCCGTCAGCACGCCGAGCACCAGGCCGGCGATGGTGGCGAGAAGGACGGTCAAGGGGATGTCGGGCTTGGTCGGCAGCAGCGGCGGCGTCGCCCGGTCGACCTGCTGGGCGTTGGTGGTCGGCAGGCCGCTTTGCAGGCGCATCAGGTTCAGGCGCTGCGTCACCGTCTCATAGGCGCGCTGCGCGGTGTTGACGTCGTTCTGCAGCTTCTCGAGCTGTCCCCGATAGCCGTTCAGCGCGAGCATCCGCGCCCGTTGCGACGCGACGAGCCCCTGGAGTTCCCCTTCGCGAGCCGTCGCGGCGGAACTGGCGACCATGACCGACTGGCTCGCGCCCGAGGTCTCGGACGACAGCTTGCCGCGCAACGTCGCAAGCTCGGCCCTGGCGGCCAGCATGTCGGGATGCTGGTCGCCATGGCTGGCCGAGAGTTCCGATATCTTCCCGTCGGCCGCGGCGATCTCCTGGCGCAGCGACTGGACCACGGCCGACGACTGGACGTCGGGGGACTGGGACACCCGCGTTCCCGCCCGCGACCGCAGATCGGCCGCGACGCCCTCGGCGCTGGCGAGCTGCGTCGACAGCGCGCTCAGCCGATCGGCCTCGAGCGCCAGGGCGTTGCCGTCCACCATCCCGTGCGACCGCTGGAAATTGGTCACGGCCAGTTGCGCGCGTTCGAGCCGGCCGCGCACCTCGTCGGTCCGCTGCTGGAACCAGGTCGCATATTGTTTGGCCGTGTCGGTGCTGATCTGCATCCGCATGGCGACGAAGCTCGATGCGAAGCCGTTGGCGAGCCGGGCCGCCATCACGGGGTCGTTGGCGGTGTAGCGGACCGCGAGGACGTTGGTGTCGCGCTCCGGCGCCACGGCCAGATGCGCCAGGAGATAGCCCGTCAGCCATGGCTCGAACGAGTTCGTCCTGGGCCTGGTCCGCTGCCACTCCCGGCGCAGATCGGGATTGACCAGAAGGTTGTTCTTCTCGATCACGCGCCGCGCGACGGCGTCGCTCTTGAGGATGTCCGCCTGCGTCCCGAGCAACGCGCGGTTGTCGCCCGCCGGTCCCTTGTCCTGCAGCTCGGGGCTCGGCCCGCGATCGTCGAACAGCAGCGAGGCGCGCGCCGTGTACGTCCGTTCCGTGACCAGGAGCCACGCCACCGCCAGGACCAGCACGGCCGCGAGCACGGTCGCCACGGTTTTCCAGCGAGACCTCAACGCCAGCACGAGATCCGATGAGAACATGATGACTTCCCCTCAGGCTGCCCGGTCGCGGCTGGCGAGCGGGGATCGCTCCACCCCCACGACCAGGCGCTCGCGCGGCGGAGCGATCGCGAGCAGGAACTGCGGCGCCGCGCTGTCGATGAAACACAGCCGTCCCGATCGCCCATCCGGCCGAAGCGCCGGCGCAAGCAGCCCGACGCCGACGCCCTCCGCGCTCACCGTGTCGTGCCCGGCCGCCTCGCGCGCGGCGGCCTGCACCGCCTCGAGCTGGTCGGGGCTTGCGTCGGCCAGGGCGCGGAACAGCGCCGCGTCGTTCGGATTGAGCGTCGCCCATGTGTCGAACGCCCGAACCGCCCCGCGGCGCGCCAGCTCGAAGTCGATCGTGTCGCGATCCTGACGAACCGCCTCCACGGCGGCCACGTAGCAGAACAGCTGCACATGATAGGGCGAGCCGCAGGAGATCCGTGCGATCTCCTGGATGCTGCCCTCGTCGAAGGTGACGCCGGCGCGCTGCGCACCGGTCTCGATCAGCGTCCTCGTGTCGTTCGGCGAGATCCGTCCGATCGATATCGGCAGGAGGTGACGGCGTAGCGACGGGTGAGAGCCGATCAGGTCGTCCAGCGTCCCCGCGATCCCGACGATCAGCAGCTGGATGGGCAGCCGCGCATCGGACAGCAGCTTCATCAGCGTCGCGACCTGCGCGTGGACCTTCTCGTCGTCCACGCGATCGAACTCGTCGAGGATGAGGATGACCTGCACGTCCGGATCGAGCCGGGACAGAAGGTCGACGGCGATGCGCGGGCCGAACTCGTCGGGCAGCTTCTGGCGCTCCGCCTCGAAGCTCGCCTGCGAGGCGAACGGGATGCAGGATGACGGGATGAACGACAGATAGGGGCGCAGCAGTTCCGCGAAGGACGAGGTCGACTCGCATGCCGTGTAGATGACGATCGCGCCCTGCTGGTCCGCATAGTCGCCGAATATCCGTGCCAGGGACGTCTTGCCGGACCCGCGTGCGCCATAGACGATGGCGTGCTGACGGTTGAACAGCACGGCCTCGAACAGCATGTCGAGCATGTCGTCCCGCCCGTGGAGCCGTTCGCGTTCCTGCACCGGGTGGGCGGAATCGAAAGCCGCGACGATACGCGCCGCGGGGTTGCGACGCACCGCCCGGTCCCCGCGCGAGGGATTGCCGCAGTCGGTGTCCGCCGGAGCGGCCGGGGCGTTCCGACCGCCGTCGGAAGGGCCGGTGGCAAGGCTGTCGGAAGGGCGGGCCTCGTAGCTGTCGGGGTGCGGAAGCAGCGCCGGTGGCGCGCCGACCAGCGATGTCCACAGGTCGCGGAACCAGGCCACCGGGCTCCGGCGGGGGGGGAGCGGCGTCGCCGCGCCAGCCTTGCCCACGCTCACGCGCCTGTCCTCGGCAACGGCGCGGACGATGGCGACCGCAAGCCGGAACCGAGGCGATGAACCCCGTCGCCGCGCCCCGCGCAGGCTGCCACGCGATCCGCGCGTCGTGTCAGAAGTGCAGGCCCACGCAACAAGACGAGGCCGGATCCCTGCCGGTGTGCCAACTCGTTCCCCCCTTTGTCACCGACCGGTCCGTGCCGACGAGCGGCCGCGGCGTGTACCGGGGTTACGGCGGGACCTAACCGCACCCCATCTCGGGTGACAATAATCCTCGTGGTCGGAGCGATCTACTTCCTAAGTACCCGCAATACTCAAAAGGTATGACAAAGGGCGAACAGCTCAGGATGGAGATGATCGCATCTCTAGTTCTTCGATGTAGCCGATGCGTCAGTCGAAATAGACTTCCCAAGCGCCGACGATGAGCCGCGAGCCTCAATGGTTTACGCCGTTGTGGGAGTAGCCCGACTTTGAGACGTATGACAGTGTTCATGTCACGATCGACATGTGCCTGGGGGAAGGTCGCCGATTATGACGCTCACGTCTCGCACAAGCGAGCCTATCGTCCAGTCCGCAGGACAGGAGTTGTACGGCGAGACCCGCCGGGATTTCGAGAACGGCTCCGTTTCCCACGGCCCGGTGGTCGAGAACAGCTCCCGGACGCGACTGCAGTTCGTGGCGCTGCTGATCGTCGACCGCGAGTCCGAGGTGTTTCCCAACCTGCGCCGGGCGAGCGACGCGGGCGCCGTGTACCTCGGGTGCGCCGCCCTGCTGGCCAAGTCCGCGGATGCCGCGGGCCACGACATCATGTTCGTCACCAACGATGCCGGGACCGTGATGCGCGCCTTTGCGCGGCTTCAGGTTCCCGAGACCGTCCGGATCGAGGAACGGGGCTTCGTGTCGTCGCTGCCGCTGTCGGCGCCGCATCGCGCGGCGCACCACAAGCTCGACCTGCTCCGCGACCTCGCCGGCGCGGAAGGCGATCGCATCCATATCGTCATCGACCTCGATACCGTCGTCCTGCGGCCGCTGCGGCACGACGAGTTGCCCGGCGCGAACGAGATCGGCGCCTATGACATCACCGGCATGATGCTGTCGGAATCCGCCGGGCGCTCGGTCGACGATCTTCGCAGGGTGGCCGGCCGGTCGTCCGCGCATTCGCGATGGTTTGGCGGAGAGATGCTTGCGGCCAGTCCGATCGGGTTCGCCGAGCTGTCGGTCCATCTGGCCGCGATGCAGGACCGCTACGCGGCGGAACGGGCGGACCTCTATCACAGCGGCGACGAGGCGCCTGTGTCGGCGGCGCTGAACGCGTTCGTCGAACAGGGGGGGCTGATCCGCGACCTGGGTCAACAGCGCAGCATCGTGCGCTGGTGGACGGCCGTCCGGTCGTTCGCCCAGCCACGTCTGACGGATGTGCTCGATCGTGCCGTGCTGCACCTGCCTGCGGACAAGGAGTTCCTTTCCTCGGTCGCCGGCCAGCCGTTCGACCCAGCGCGGTTCGTCCGGGCGTACCGGCGATATGCCCGCCCGAAACTCTTCCTGCGTCGCCTGAAGCGGCTTGGTCGCCTCGGCGCTTCGGCGTCGATGCCGTCCCATGTGGCGTCGCTGTGATGCCGGCGCCCGCAGAGACTCACGAAGGAGCGAAGATGAAGCAGCAATCCTCGATGAACGGCGAGCGCATATTCAACATCGCGGTGGTCGGCCTGGGCAAGATGGGCATCTCGCACCTCAGCGTCGCCAATCGCACGCCGGGGCTGAAGGTGACGGCGATCTGCGACAGCTCGCAGCTGGTCGCCTCAATGATCGAGAAATACTGCCGCATTCCGTCCCATCGGAATTACGATGACCTGATCCGGATGCCGGGCCTCGATGCGATCCTCATTTCCACCCCGACCCGGATGCATGAGCAGATGATCCGCAGCGCGCTCGAGTGCGACCTGCATGTCTTCTGCGAGAAGCCGATGACGCTGTCCGCCGCGGTGAGCGCCGATCTGGCGGGCGAGGCGGTCCGGCGGGGCCTGGTGACTCAGGTCGGCTACCACAACCGGTCCGTCGGCACCTTTCGCGAGGCCAAGCGCCTGATCGACGCAGGAGCGATCGGCAGGCTTCGTCACGTTCATGCGGAAGCCTATGGGCCGGTCGTGCTGAAGCCGAGCACGAAGACGTGGCGCAGCAAGGCGAACGAGGGCGGCGGATGCCTGTACGATTATGCCGCGCATCCCGCGAACCTGATGAACTGGTATGCGGGCGATCCCGCGGTCTGCTGCGGTGCGCAGCTCACCAGCCAATGGTCGGCGTCGGTCGACGATGCGGTCTATGCCGATCTCGCCTTCCAGAACGGCGTGTCCGGCCAGCTGTCGGTGAACTGGGCCGACGAGTCCGCGCGCAAGATGACGACGCGGATCACGCTGGCGGGCGATGGAGGCAAGATCGTCGCCGATCGCCAGGAGCTTCAGCTCTTCCTGGGTACGAATGGTGTGGTCCAGCCCGGCTACCCGCGCGGCTGGACGATCAAGTACATCACCGAACTGACGCCGCACCCCTCGTTCTATCTTCGCGGGGAGGAGTATTCCGACCAGCTCGAAACGTTCGCCGCCGCCCTTGCGGCCGGTCGGTCCGACCCCACGGCGGACTTCGCGAGCGCGGCGGTGACGGACCGCACGCTGGAGATGATCCGCGCCGCTTCCGAGAACCGACCGGCGGAGCAGCTGCCGCAGGCCGCACCCGTTCGCCAGCGGCGCCCCAACATCCTCAGCCGCGTTCTCGGGTCGGCCTGATGGCGGACCTTGCCGCGACCGGCGGTCCGGCGGCGGTCGACGGTGAACAGGCGATCGGCCTTGGCGGGCCTGGGCTGCAAACCGGAACGGTGTTCGTCACCGTCGGCTCGATGCTGCCGTTCGACCGGTTGGTACAGGCGGTCGATATGTGGGCGGCGGCGCATCCGCTGGTCGACACGTTCATCCAGATCGGTGACGGCGAGTATCTGCCCCGACATGCGCCATGGGCGCGCAGGCTGACGCCCGCCGATTTCGGGCAACGCGTCGCCGCCTGCGACCTGTTCGTGGCGCATGCCGGCATCGGCTCGATCGTCCAGGCGCTGGAGGCGAGCAAGCAGATCCTCGTGTTTGCCCGTCACGCCAGCCTGGGCGAACACACGACGGACCATCAGCTCGATACCGTAGCGCGGTTCCGCGACACGCCCGGGCTGGCGGTCGCCGACGACGTTCCGGCGCTCGGCGGCGCGATGTCCGCGTTGCTGTCCCGGCCGATGCGTGTGGACCAGCGCCTCGGCGCCTTCGGCCCGAGCGGGCTTGTCGCCCGGATCCGGGATTTTCTCGTCTCATGACGCGCAGGAGCTGACATGGACCGTATTCTATTTGGCGATAACCAGTTCTTTGCGATCAACCACATGTCGGAGGAAAAGGCGCGGCAACAGGCGATTCAGTTCGCCGAGCTGGACGCGGTCGTGTCGACGCTCGCCTCGGCCAGGCGGGCCGGCGTCAATGTCTTCATGTGCACGACGCACGAGCGGGTGACGGAAATCGCGCAGATCGTGCGATCGCATCCCGACGAGTGGAAGGACTTCGAGTTCTATCCCTGCATGCCCTATGCCCATAAATACGCCAACGCCGTCACGGAGTTCGGCTATTTCGATGCGCTGAAACGTTTCCTGCCGAGCGGCGGGTTCGTGGATACCGCGTTGCGCGGCGGCAAGGCGCTGATCGGCCGCGACGTCGAGGGGCTGGCTACATTGCTCATCGACGCCGAGATGAAGGCGTTCGAGGGGCTTCGCACGCCGTACGTGTTCATGCAGAACATCGTCACCGACCTGCTGCTCGGTCTTGGCTATGATGATGCGTTCCGGATCTTCGCGGATCACGTCAAGCGCAAGTATGACGCGGAACCCGGCTTCATCACCATGAACCTGCCTGCGCTTCTGCCGGTGCTGGACAGCGTGGGTATCCGTCAGCCGGTGGTCTGCGCGAACGTCAACAAGATCGGCTTCCGCATGTCGGGCGGCATCGAGGCCTATCGTGACGCGACGAGCCGCTGGCCTGCCCGGATCATCGCCATGTCGGTTCTGGCGTCGGGCGCGATCCCGCCGGCGGAAGCGATCAAGTGGGTGGTGGAGGAGCCCTATGTGCAATCGATCTTGTTCGGCGCATCGAGCGAGCGCAACATTCGCAATACCGTCGATCTGATTCGGCAGTTCGATCGGGGGCAGGCGCTGGCGGCCTGAGCACGCGGTTGGGGCACGACCAAGGGGGGAAATACCATGTCCGGTCAGGTTCGTCGCGGTGCGCTGCGCCGTGCCTGCGTCATATCGGCCCTGCTGTGCGGCGCGTCGTCCGCCCGGGCGCAACAGGCGGCGCTCCCGGTGGTCGAGCCGGTACTGGGGCCGGCGACCGACAGCGGCATGACCCTGGACGTGGCGCGCCGCATCCGGCCGGAGCTGGAGCCGGTCCCGATCTCGGTGGGCGCGATCGACATCGTCCCGTCGCTCGGGCTGCGTGGCGGCTATGACTCCAACCTCTATGCCGAGCAGACGGCCGTCCGCGGCGAGCCGTATCTTCAGGTCGAACCCGGCGTGTCGCTGCGATCCGATATCGACAAGGCGGTGATACGGGTCGAGGCGACCGGGCGGTTCGCACGCTTCAACAACCAGCCCGAAGCGGCCGAGGACAGCTACAGCCTTTCCGCGTCGGGGCGCTACGCCGTCACGTCGCAAGTCGCAGCGGAGGCCGGCGCCCAGGTCGCGCAGCTTATCGAACGGCGGGACTCGAGCGGATTTCCCGGCGGGCGGGTCGCGCCCGTCCGGTTCGTCGAGTCGACCGTCTATGGCCGGGCGTTCCTCGACTCCGGCGCGATGCGCGGCTTCGCTTCGCTGGACGTCACGCGCTTCGACTTCCGCGACACCAGGGCGCTCGACGCCACCGGTCGCGCCATCGGTCCGATCGACCAGGACATCCGCGACAACCGCGTCATCCGCGGCAGCGCCCGGCTCGAACGTCGCATCGGACCGGCGCTGGGCGTATTCGTCCAGGGCATCGTCTCGTCGATCGACTATGCCCGGGCGCAGGTCGCGCCGGGTGTCCTGAACTTCACGGGCAAGAGCTACACCGGGCTCGTGGGCGTCGCGTTCCGTCCCGGCAATCTCGTCGAGGGCACGGTCGGGGTCGGGTATTTCTCGCGCAGCTACGATGCCGCGGTGCTGCGACCGATCCGGGGCGTCGCCGTCGATGCGGAACTGAAATACTATCTGACGCCGCTGGTGACACTGACCGGCGCCGCATCCCGATCGGTCGAGGAAGCGATCCTCCAGAACCGGAGCAGCGGCCTCGTCAGCACGCGGGGCAGCGTCCGGGCCGACTACGAGCTGCTCCGGCCGCTCATCATCAGCGCGGGCGGCGACTATTACGTCAACGCGTTCCGGCTCTACCCTCGCCGCGACAAGGTGACGGCCGCGTTCGTCAACGCGCGCTACAGCCTGAGCCGCAATCTGACGGTCGATGCCGACGTCCGCTACGATCGACGCGCGGTCGACAACGATCCCCTAACCGCCAGCTTCACGGCCGTCGTCGGATCACTCGGCCTGCGCTACGCGCTTTGAGGCGTGGCGAGGGCGGCGACCGCACCTGCCGCGACGTCGTGCCGTCCGGGTTCAGCTAGGCGACACGCGGCGCCGCTTCAGGAGCTGACCGACCGCCCGCGACGACTCCTGGAACAGCGCGGGCGACACGAGGCGCATCGCCAGCGCATAGCATGCCATGCCGAGCGGTATCTGGATGCCCAGCCCTAGCGGCGGCGGAAGGGCCGGCAGCATCGCGCGGATCACGATCAGCACGGTCGCCATGACGCCGGCGGCCACCAGCGACGGCAGCAGCACCTGGACGATCTGGCCCCAGCGGATGCCAAGCTCGCGCATCGCGAACCGGAGGCGGACAGGAAGCACGCCGATGGTGGTCGCCGACACCGTGGCCGCAAGCGCGACCGGCCCGAACCTCAGCACCATGAAGAAGGTGGTGACGTTGACGATCGCGGCCACCGCCGAGGTCAGCGAGTCGAGATGCGGCCGCTGCTGCACCAGCAGGATCGACGTCGCGAACTGGCCGATCGACAACGCATAGCCGCTGGCCGCGAGCGCGGTGATGATGAGGCTCACATCCGACCAACGCTCGCCAAGGATGACCCGCACCAGCAGCGGCGCCGTCGCCGCCATGCCGGCAAAGGCCGGCGCGGTCATCGCGCTGGTCAGGCGCAGGCCGTTCAGGAACGCGGGACCGCGGTCCTGGTGCCGGCCGATATTGGCGAAGGTAGGCATCGCCACCGCCGATATCGTGTTCACGAGCAGCATGTTGGCCGCCAGCATGATCCGCTTGCCGGCATTGTATACCCCGGCCGCCGTCAGGCCGAAGAAGGCCGAGGCGAAGAAGATGTCGGCGTCGAGCGCGATCGACGTCCATATCGCGCTGGTCGCGATGTGAGCGGCCTGCCCGACGCTGCCGCGTCCTTCCCGCCATGAGAACGCCAGGGTCGGTCGCCAGCTCGTCCCGTACCACAATGTAATCACGCTGACGGTCTGGATGGTCAGCTGCTGGCCGACGAGGCTCCAGAGGTCATAGCCGTTCAGGGCCATGCCGATCCCCACCACGCCGCCCGCGATCACCGACGCGACCGAGCGGAGTGCAAGCGCGCGGAACTGCAGGCCGCGCACGAGCCAGGCGCCATGCGTGGCCGACAGGCCGAAGGCGAGCAGGATGGCGGAAAGGATGTGCAGCGTGTCGGCCGCCGCCGGCGTGCCGATCATCGCCGAAATCCACGGCGCCCCAAAGAACAGGATCAGCGCCAGCGTTCCCGCCACGACGACCACGACGAAGAAGCAGAAGTTGAAATCGCGGTCGGTCACTCCCGGCTTGGCGGTCACGACCTGGGTGAGCGGATCAATCAACACCCTTCTTGCGACCTCGATCGTCGCAAGGCTGACCGAGACGAGGCCGAAGCTTTCCTTCGACACGAACCGGGCGATGACCAGGAACAGCAGCAGCGACAGCACCTGCCCCGTGCCCTGCCCCAGCACCGCCCAGACGGCGCCGTGCCCGACCTTGCGGTCCGAGGCCATGCTGTCCGATGCCATGCGGTCCGATGCCACCGTCAAGCTCCACGCGATCCGGTCTGCCCGCGACGGCGTCGTCGCCCGGTCCGTGTCGAGGGCCTGTCCACCATGGTTCAGCTCCGTTCGATGACAATGACGGAGCCGACCTGCGTCGCTCGACCATCCGTGATGCAGCCTGGAAGTCACCAGCAGGCTCCGGGGCGGGCTCCGGCCGTGCATCGCCAGGAACCGGTCGGCGGACGCACCCCGTCGACCGGCCATGGAAAGACGCCGGCAGGATCCGAAGGGGCGTCGCCCTTCGGGCCGTTCCACCTTAGTTGACGGCCGCCGAACTCGCCTCGTCGCCTTGGGAGCCGCGATGCTCGCCGCTGCCGTTGGTCGACTGGCTTGATTTCCCCGCCATCGCCCAGATCGCCGCCTGAGTTCGATTCTGGACACCGGTCTTGCGCAGAATGGCCTTCACATGGACCTTCACCGTCGCCTCGCTGATGCTCAACTGACGCGAGATGATCTTGTTCGGCTTGCCCGACACCAGGCAGGCGAGGATTTCGGACTCGCGAAGCGACAGGCCCGCGCTCTCGATCGGATGGTTGATGCCGGACCCGCCGTCGCCCGTCGCCGGCGCCTCGGGCAGTTCCCCCGCAAGATCGGAAGGCATCACCTTCTCTCCCATCGCGATCAGGTGAAGGGAGGCGATGAGGGAGGTGGACGCGATCTTCTTGACGATGTAGCCGCACGCGCCGGCCTGGAAGCATGTTCGCATCGTCGCGAAGTCGAAGGTGTTCACCAACACCACCGGTCGCAGCCCGGGCAAGTGCTGCAACACCTGCGTGATGATCGCAGGCCCTTGCGTTTCGACGAAACTGTCGATCACGACAAGATGCGGCAGCTCGTTTCCGCCGGACTCCTCGGATGCCGATCGGATCTGCAGCACATCGCTGGCGATCTGGACCACGGCGAAACCGTCACTGTTCAGAACGTGCCTCAATCCCTCCAGAGTGATAGGCATCGGCCCCAGAAGAGAGATAATTGCCCGCGGTTTCATACGCCCCCCGATCTATACGTTCGTAACGATTAATGGTTGGCTGACCATAGAAATTGATGTGTATTAATAGCTCAGATACCTTAATTTGGGCAAGACTAGATTTTGTACCATTCTGAATGAGTCCGTTATGATTACAGTGTTGCCGGCGTGTCAGCCAAAATCGCCAGACTCATCCTGCTATCCACTTAAACATAAGCTGGGTTAGGGAGTGTAGACACGATTACTAATTTAAAATCGATGGTTAATTCGATTGGCTATGTTTCAATCAGGAACGATTCGCGGACGGTAAGATACCTTGTCAGTAGTTCTACGGTTCGTGGCCAGAAGCTTTTCCGCCGAGCCACCATTTTGGAAATATGTATATGTTTCAGTTAGACTTAGCGGGCAAAAATCCGCAGCGCTGAGCTGTACGACTCGCAACTGCCGCGAAGCCGTCGCGTTCGGAAAGCCGCGCCATATTTCTAAGCGCCATATCTCCAGGCAACGCCGTTCCGCCTTGCCTTGCCCGACAATCGGGCAGGCTTTGGACCATGACCGGGCTGCGCCGTTTTGGGATTACGCTGGCTACCTACCCTAGTCATACCCATAAGTTCGCAAGACGGCGCGTCCTGGCCGTGCTGCTAAGTGTCTCGCAAACAGATGGTGGGGTCTGTTCTGGTGGGGTGCGGCATGAAGATCCTGATAACCGGGAACATGGGCTACGTCGGTCCTTCCGTCGTGAAACGGTTGCGACAGACTATCGACAACGTCGAGATCGATGGCGTCGACAACGCCTTCTTCGCTCATTGCCTGACGGCGCGGGAGGGACTTCCGGAGCGTCACCTCGACCGCCAGTTCTTTCGCGACGTCCGCGATCTGCGCGCCGGCGATCTGGTCGGCTACGATTGCGTGGTGATGCTCGCGGCGATCTCGAACGATCCCATGGGCGCGCGGTTCGAGCGCGTCACCCGCGCCGTGAACCAGGACACGGCGCTCGACATCGCCGAGATGGCGGCGGCGGCAGGCGTGGGCCACCTCGTCTTCGCATCGAGCTGCAGCGTGTACGGCATCGCCTCCGGCCCGCCACGCCGCGAGGACGACTCGCTCAATCCGGTCACGGCCTATGCCGCGTCCAAGATCGGAACGGAGGCGGGACTGGCGAAGATCGGCGGAGACATGACCGTCACCAGCCTGCGGTTCGCCACCGCATGCGGGATGTCCGACCGGTTGCGGCTCGATCTGGTCCTGAACGACTTCGTGGCGGCCGCGATCGCCGACGGCAGGATCACGGTCCTGTCCGACGGATCGCCCTGGCGCCCGCTGATCGACGTCGCGGACATGGCGCGGGCGATCGAGTGGGCGGCGACCCGGCCGCCGGACAATGGCGGCCGCAACCTCGTCGTCAATGCCGGCGCGACTTCGGCGAATTACCAGGTCCGCGACCTGGCGCGCGCCGTGGCCGATGCCGTGCCCGGCTGCACGGTGTCGATCAACGAGGCGGCGCCGGTCGATTCCCGTTCCTACCAGGTCGATTTCAGCCGCTTCGCCACGCTCGCGCCGAACCACCTTCCCACGATGAGCCTGGGCGACTCGATCGAGGCGCTTGTGACCGGGCTGCGCGACCTGGGCTTCGCCGACCCCGATTTCCGCAACTCGCCGCTGATCCGGCTGACGGTGCTGAAATCGCTGATCGCGCAAGGGCTGTTGTCCGACGACCTGGCGTGGACGGGTCGCATTCCCTCTGTCGCTTCCGCCCCCCTGATGAAGGAGTTGGCCCAATGAAGGCAGTGTTGTTCGCCGGCGGTTTCGGCACGCGTCTGAGCGAGGAGACCGCCGTGACGCCCAAGCCGATGGTGGAGATCGGCGGCCGGCCGATCCTGTGGCACATCATGAAGACATATGCCCATTACGGCATCCGGGATTTCGTCGTCCTGGGCGGGTACAAGGTCGAGAGCATCCGGTCGTACTTCCTGAACTATCAGAGCAAGACCTGCGACCTCAGCATCAACCTGCGCAGCGGCAGGGTGGAATGGCTCAGCGACGCGGACGAGGACTGGCAGGTGACGATCATCGACACCGGCCTCGACTGCATGACCGGCGGCCGTCTGAAGCGCGCGCGGCACCTGCTTCAGGACGGGCCGTTCTGCCTCACCTATGGCGACGGCGTCAGCGACGTCGACATTCCCGCTCTGGTGGCCGCCCACCATGCGTCGGACGCCTGGTGTACCCTGACGGCGGTGTCGCAGCCCGGTCGTTTCGGCGCGCTCAAGCTCAGCGACGACGCCCATCAGGTACAGGGCTTCAGCGAGAAGGGCGCCACGGAAGGCGGCATGATAAACGGCGGCTTCTTCGTCTGCCAGCCGGATGTGTTCGACGTGATCGACGGCGACCAGACCGTCTTCGAGGCGGAGCCGATGGTCCGCATGATCGAGCGGGGCAAGCTTGGCTGCCACATGCACACCGGCTTCTGGCAGAGCATGGACACGCTGCGCGACAAGCATGTGCTCGATGCGCACTGGTCGAGCGGGTCGCCTCCCTGGAAGGTCTGGTCGGACGAGGCCCAGCCCGGCGTGTCCCGGCTGCGGCGTACCGCGTGAAGCTCGCCGGATCGGCTCGGTGGCCGCGCCCGTCATGATCTTCGAGCGTTGCGGCATCCCGGACGTGCTGCTGATACGACTCGACGAGCGTCGCGACGAGCGCGGAATGTTCGCGCGTACCATGTGCCGCGACGAGTTCGCCGCGGCCGGCATCGACGCCGACTTCGTGCAGCAGAACATGTCGATCACCTGCATGGCGGGGACGGTGCGCGGCATGCACTACCAGCGCACGCCGCATGCCGAGGGAAAGCTCGTCCGCTGCGTTCGCGGCGCGGTCCTGGACGTCGTCGTCGACGTGCGGCCGGACTCGCCGACGTACCTGCGGCACGAGGCGTTCCGGCTCGACGACCTGAACCGGCACCAGCTCTACATCCCGCCAGGCATCGCGCATGGGTTCCAGACGTTCGTCGATAACACCCAGATGTCCTACCTGATGACCGAGTCCTACGCGCCGGAGTTCGCGGCGGGTCTGCGCTATGACGACCCGGTGCTGGCGATAGGTTGGCCTGAGCCTGTGACGACTGTCGCCGACCGTGATCGGGCCTGGCCGCTCGCGGAGCCGACGGTCGTCCCCGCAAGCGCCGCGCACCGGTAGGAGCCGCGATGAGCGACGTCGACGCGGTGGTGATTGGTGCGGGGGTGGTCGGCCTTGCGGTCGCGCGCCAACTCGCCGGCGCCGGGCTGAGCACGATCGTAATCGAACGGGAAAGGACCTTTGGCACTGGCACCAGCTCGCGCAGCAGCGAGGTGATCCATGCCGGGCTTTACTACCGGGGATTGCCGGTCAAGTCGGGGCTGTGTGTGCGGGGGCGTGAGCTTCTTTACCGGTATTGCCATGATCGCGGGGTGCCGCATCGGAGGGTGGGGAAGTTGATCGTCGCGTTCTCCTCGCAGGAGGAGGCGACGCTGCTGGAGCTGCGCACCGCGGGGGAGGCGGTGGGGGTCTGTGACCTGCGCCTGCTCGATGCGGCGGAGGCGCGCGCGATGGAGCCCGCGCTCGCGTGCAGCGCCGCGCTGCTGTCGCCGTCGACCGGGATCGTGGACTCGCACCGCTACATGCTCGCGCTGCTGGCCGACGCGGAGGACGACGGCGCGATCCTGGCGCGCGACGTCGCGGTGTCGCATGTGCGGCGCGGGCGCGACGGCTGGGAGGTGTTCGTCGAGGGCGAGGACGCGCCCGGCGTTGTGCACCGTCGCCTCGATCTTCGCGCGGTTCCGGACGATGCCGGCGTCACCGAGCAGTCGTTCGACGTCGGCGGGCCCCCACTCGGCGAGCACGGCCGGCTCGAAGCCTGCGAACGCCGACCGGAAGGCCGGTCGCTTGCGCAGGATCGTCAGCCACGACAGTCCGGACTGGAACGCCTCGAGGGAGAGCTTCTCGAACAGCGGCACCGTCCCGTGGACCGGCACGCCCCACTCGGTGTCGTGGTAATCGAGATACAGCGGATCCCGGTCGAGGCCGGGCCAGGCGCAGCGCACCCGGCCGTCGGCCGGCGGGAC
>NZ_CAHJWW010000008.1 GCF_903643035.1 Sphingomonas bacterium
GGCGGCCGCGACGTGGCGGCCCGGACGACGGGTCATGGGGCTCAGCCTCCCTGCGGCGCGGGTGCCGCGCCGTCGGCATGGTGGTCGGTCGCGGCGGTCCCGCCGGACCGCTCGTCGCCGCGGTGGCGACCGAACAGCCGCAGCACGACGACGAAGAACATCGGCACGAAGAAGATCGCGAGCACCGTCGCCGACACCATGCCGCCGACCACCGCGCGCCCGATCGCGTTCTGCCCGCCCGCGCCCGCGCCGGTCGAGATCGCGAGCGGGAACACGCCGAAGATGAACGCGAGCGACGTCATCAGGATCGGGCGAAGCCGCAGCTTCGCCGCCGCGATGGCCGCGTCGAAGGCGCTCATGCCCTCGCGCATCCGCTCCTCCGCGAACTCGACGATCAGGATCGCGTTCTTCGCGGACACGCCGATCGTCGTGATGAGGCCGACCTGAAGGTAGATGTCGTCGCTGAGGCCGGTCAGGGTCGCGGCGAGCAGCGCGCCGACGATGCCGAGCGGCACGACGAGCATCACCGAGATCGGCACCGACCAGCTTTCGTACAGCGCGGCAAGGCACAGGAACACGATCAGGAGCGACAGGCCATAGAGCGCCGGGGCCTGGCCGCCGGACAGCCTTTCCTCGTAGCTGAGCCCGGTCCATTCGAGCCCGGTGCCCGGCGCGACCTTGTCGTGCAGGGCCTGCATCGCCGCCATCGCGACCCCCGACGACACGCCCGGCGCGGGCTGGCCGAGCAGCTCCATCGCCGGCTGGCCGTTGTAGCGGGTGAGCTGCATGGGCGCCTGAGCCCATGAGGTCGTCGCAAAGGCGCTGAACGGCGCCATCGTGCCGGTGCTTCCCCGGACGTAGAAGTCGGCGAGGTTCTCGGGCGACTGGCGATAGGGCTCGTCGGCCTGGAGATAGACGCGCTTCACCCGCCCCCGGTCGATGAAGTCGTTGATGTACGATCCGCCCCAGGCGGTCGCGATGGTGTCGTTGATGGTGGACAGGTCGAGCCCGAGCGCGCGCGCCTTGTCGTGATCCACGTCGATCTTGAGCTGCGGGGCATCCTCGACCGCGTTGGGGCGGACGCCGACGAAGCTCCTGTCCTGCGACGCCGCGCCCAGCATCGCGTTGCGCGCCGCCAGCAGCCCGGCATGGCCGATGCCGCTCTGGTCCACCAGCTGGAGATCGAAGCCCGTCGCGTTGCCCAGTTCCTGCACGGCGGGGGGCACGACCGCGAAGATCATCGCGTCCTTGAACTTCGAGAACGCCGCCATCGCGCGGCCCGCGATCGCGGGCGCCTTGTTGTCGCGGCCGCCGCGATCCTCCCAGCTCTTGAGGGGGATGAAGGCGATGCCGGCGTTCTGGCCGTTGCCCGCGAAGCTGAAGCCGTTGACGGTATAGACGCCCTGGACGTTGCCGCCCTCCTTCTGGAGGAAATGGTCGCGGATCACGTCGAGACCCTTTGCGGTGCGTCCGCTCGTCGCGCCGGCAGGCCCCTGCACCAGCGCGATCATGATCCCCTGATCCTCGTCGGGCAGGAAACCGGTCGGCAGGCGGACGAACAGCGCGGCCATGCCGACGACGATCAGCGCATAGACGACGAGCGAGCGTTTCCAGTTGCGCGCCGTACCCCGCACGACGCCCTCGTACCGGTCCTGCCCGCGCTCGAACCTGTCGTTGAACCAGCGGAAGAAGCGCGCGAGCGGGCCGTTGCCCGCGGTCTTGTCCGCGTCATGGGGCTTCAGGATCGTCGCGCACAGCGCGGGCGTCAGGATCAGCGCGACGCTGACCGACAGCACCATCGCCGAGACGATCGTGATCGAGAACTGGCGATAGATGACGCCCGTCGAGCCGCCGAAGAACGCCATCGGCAGGAACACCGCCGACAGCACCAGCGCGATGCCGACCAGCGCGCCGGTGATCTCGTCCATCGACTTGCGCGCGGCCTCCTTGGGCGAGAGGTGCTCGGTCTGGATCAGCCGCTCGACGTTCTCGACCACGACGATGGCATCGTCGACGAGCAGGCCGATGGCGAGCACCATGCCGAACAGCGTCAGCGTGTTGATCGAATAGCCCGCGATCGCCAGCACGCCGAACGTCCCGAGCAGCACCACCGGCACCGCGATCGTCGGGATCAGCGTCGCCCGGAAGTTCTGGAGGAACAGGAACATGACGAGGAAGACGAGGACGATCGCCTCCACCAGCGTCTCGATGACCTGCCTGATCGACAGGCGGACGAACGGCGAGGTGTCATAGGGGTATATGACCTTCACGTCGGACGGAAACCGCGTCGCGATCTCGTTCACGCGCGCCTTGATCGCCTCGACGGTGTCGAGCGCGTTGGCGCCGGGTGCGAGCTTGATGCCGATGCCCGACGCGGGCTTGCCGTTCCACTGCGACGAATAGCCGTAGTTCTCGGCGCCGATCTCGACCCGCGCGACGTCGCCCAGCCGCACGATCGATCCGTCGGGACTGCTCTTCAGGCTGATCGCGGCGAACTGTTCGGGGGTCGTCAGGCGCGATTCGACCGAGACCGTCGCATTGAGCATCTGCTCCTTGGGGGCCGGCTGCGCGCCGATCTGTCCGGCGGAGACCTGCGCGTTCTGCGCGATCACCGCGGCGCGGATGTCGTCGGTCGTCAGCGCGTAGTTGTTGAGCTTCAGGGGATCGGCCCAGATCCGCATCGCATATTGCGAACCGAACACCTGCGTGTCCCCGACGCCGCTGATCCGGGCCAGCGGGTCCTGGAGCTTGGAGACGACATAGTCCGACAGGTCGTCGCCGTTGTGCTTGCCGTTGTCCGAATACAGCCCGACGAACATCAGGAAGTTCTGCGTCGCCTTGGCGACCACGATCCCCTGCTGCTGCACCTCCTGCGGCAAGAGCGGCGTCGCCGCCTGGAGCTTGTTCTGGACCTGCACCTGCGCGATGTCGGGATCGGTGCCCTGCTCGAACGTCAGCGTGACGATAGTCTGGCCGAACGACGAGGACGAGGACGAGAAATAGCGAAGGTGGTCGATCCCCTTCATCTGCTGCTCGATGATCTGCGTGGTCGTGTTCTCCAGCGTCTGCGCGTCGGCGCCGGGATAGGTCGCGGTGATCGACACCGCGGGAGGCGCGATCGCGGGAAACTGCGCGATCGGCAGGCTGCGGATCGCGAGCACGCCCGCCAGCATCAGGATCACCGCGATGACCCAGGCGAAGATCGGGCGGTCGATGAAATAGCGGGCCATGATGCGTTACTTCGCCTGCTTCTGGGCCTGAGTCCGGGCCTGGTTCCGGGCCGGGCCGGCCGGGCTCGCCTGGCGCGGGCCGGCGTTGGAGGTGGCGGGCGCCGGCGTGACCGGCATGCCCGGCCGCACGTTCATCGCTCCCTCGACGATCACCCGGTCGCCGGGCCTGACGCCCCCCGTCACCAGCCAGTTCTCGCCGATCGTGCGGCTGGTCTGGAGGGTCCTCAGCTCGGCCTTGTCGCCCGCGCCCACGACCAGCGCGGTCGGGTTCCCGCGCTCGTCGCGACTGACGGCGCGTTGCGGAACCAGCATCGCCTGTTGCTCGACGCCCTGGACGAGCTCCGCGCGGACGTACATCCCCGGCAGCAGCAGCCCGTCGGGGTTGAGGAACAGCGCGCGGATGACTTGCGAGCCGGTCGTCGGATCGACGGTCACGTCGGCGAAGCGCAGCGTGCCCTGCAGGCCATAGACGGTGCCGCCCTCCAGCAGCAGCTTGACCTTCGCGCCGCCGTCCCTGGCGACCTGTCCGGAAAGCACCTGCTGGCGCAGCTTCAATATCTCCGCGCTCGACTGCTGGATATCGACATAGATCGGGTCGAGCCGCTGGATCGTCGCGAGCGGATTGGTCTGCGACGCGGTGACGAGCGCGCCGGTCGTATAGACCGATCGTCCGATGCGGCCGTCGATCGGCGCGCGGATCGTGGTGCGCGCAAGGTCGATCCGCGCGGTGCGCAACGCGGCCTCCTGCGCGGCGACGTCCGCCTGCGACTGCGCCGAGGTCGTCTGCGCGTTCTCGTAATCCTGTTTCGAGATGGCGTTGATCTTGACCAGCTCGCCATAGCGTCTCGCGAGCGCGGCGCTCGACGCGATCGAGGCGCGCGCGCGGGTCACGGCGGCCTGCGCGCTGGCGACCTGCGCCTGATAGGGTTGCGGGTCGATCCGGTAGAGCGGCTGGCCCTTGCGCACCCTGTCGCCCTCGGTGAACAGCCGGGCCTCGATCAGGCCGTTCACCTGCGGCCGGACGTCCGACGTCTCATAGGCGGACGTGCGGCCGGACAACTGGCTGGTCAGCGTCACCGCCTGCTCGCGCACGGTGACGTATCCGACGGCCGGCGGCGGCGGCGCGGGCGGCGCCTGCTTCGTCCCGCAAGCCGCGATCAGCAGCACCAGCGCGGGAACGGGGCGACGAAGAAGGGTCATGCGAGGATCTGCCGACTGGGGAGAGACGCGAACGATCGTCCGCCCGGGATGATGCGACTGCGGACGGGGTTACGGTCGGTGATCGATCACCGACATGGTGGAAGCCGCCCGGCCCGTTGACCGCCGCACATTTTCTACCCAGCGGTATATAAGTCGGATCGGGCGGCGTCAAGGGTCGGTGCCGACCGGTGTCCCGGTCCCGGCCTCGATCACGCACCGCGCCACGCTCCTCCCGGAGCGACGAAGCGGCCGGGGCGGCGGCGCGGCCGGGGCGATGGGACGCTGCCCGGACCCCGAAAGGTCAAGGCCCGCGGCGGATCAGCCCTCGTCGATCCCGCGCGCGGCCTTGTTGCGCGCGCGGCTCTCGGCGGCCTTCTGCCCGCGCAGGCGCGCCGCTTCCGGGCTGATGCCACTCGCGCGCCTGGGCTTCCCGATCGCGACGCTGTGCCCCGCGACCGACGCGCCGCTCTCGATGGCGGCGATCTCGCCGTCCAGTTCGCCCTCCTCGACCGCATGGCGGAACGCCGCCAGGAACGCCGGGAAGTCCCCGCTCTCGACGTGGCTCGTCGTGCCGCCGTTCAGGACGAGCGGCGTGCCCTTGAGCGTGGGGCCGAACGCCACCACGCCGTTGTTGACCACCCACCACTTGTTGGGAACCTTGGTGCGCCCGTTGGTGAACTGGTCGAGCGTGGCATCGATGCCGCGCAGCAGCGGCTTCCTCGCCGCCACGGGATCGCGCGGCTTGGTGTTGAACTGCTGCTCCAGACCTTCCTTCACGAACGCGAACATATCCTTGAGTGCCATCTCGGGTCTCCTTCCAGGCAGGACCCGCTAGCAAGAACACGGCGGCGTAAGCAATATCCGCCCTGCGAACGCCCGTTCGGGCGGCCCGTCGGGAAGCGGAGGCGTCGTCGGTCCGCCGTCGACGGGATCGGCCTCCGCGTCCTCGACCAGCGGCCTTGTCCGCCAGCGTTCGCTGATGACGATCTCGTCGAACAGATGCGACCCCAGCAACACCAGACCGCTTCCGCCACTCGCGCACAGGAACCCGATCGCCGTCAGCAACCAGGCGGCGATGCCCGGCGACCAGTGGACGGGATCGGCGTCGTGCCAGCGCAGGAGATGGCCGATCGAGGCGCAGGAAAGGGCGCAGGCCCCCGTTCCCAGCGCCCGAAGGCCAAGATCACCCCGCCGCGTCCGATGCCACGTCACGCCACATTCCTTGCGATGCGGCCGACCAGATATCGCCCGCGGCATAGCGTTTCGAGATCGATTCCGGCTTTTGGCATAGCGCGGGCATAGTGGCGCGCGGTCAGGCCCCCGGATCTTGGCCGTCGGACCTCAGGCGTCGGACCTCAGGCGGTATCCGACGCCGAGTTCGTTCGCGATCACGCTGCCGACCGATCCGGGCGGCTCCAGCTTCTGTCGAAGGTTGCGCACGACGATTCGCAGATACTCGATGCGCGGATCCTCCTCGCCCGCCCAGGCGGCGGCGATGATCCGTTCGTGGGTGACGACCCGTCCGATATGCCGGGCAAGGACGGCGAGGACGTCGTGCTCCTTGCGCGTCAGGTGTACCTCCTCGCCCGCGCGACAGACGACCCGGCGGTCGAGGTCGATGGCGAGGTCTCCGCGCCTGACGATCTTGGGCGTCGTCTCGGACAGGCTGTGGTGACGCAGCGCGACGCGGAGGCGGGCGAGCAGCTCGTCCGTGTCGAACGGCTTGGTGACGTAGTCGTCGGCCCCAAGGTCGAGCGCCGCCACCTTCTCGTCGGTGGCGTCTCGCGCCGACACCACGAGGATGACGGTGTCGCCGTCGCTGCGCAGCAGCGGGATGAGGCTCAGCCCGTCGCGGTCGGGAAGCCCGAGGTCGAGGAGGATGGCGTCGGGATAGTCCGCGCCGGCACGCACCAGCGCATCCCTGCCGTTGATCGCCTCCACCACGGCATAGCCGGCGCGCTCCAGCGTGTTGCGGAGCAGGCGCCGGATCGCGGCCTCGTCGTCGACGATGAGGATCCTGGCGGGCATCAGAGCACGGTTCCGGGGACGGGCTCGCGCACGATCAGCGCGGCCGGGAAGACCAGGGTCATCGCGGCGCCACCGGCATCGTCGCGGTTGCCCGCCTCGACGGTCATCCCCATGGCCTGGGCGAACGCCTTGACGATCGCGAGGCCGAGGCCGGTGCCGCCGCTGACCCGATCGGAGCCCTCGAGCCGGCGAAAGGTCTCGAACACCTCGCTCTCGCGGCCCACCGGCAGGCCCGGGCCGTGGTCGAGCACGGCGAGCCGCAGCTCGCCGTAGCGGTGCCGGCCCTCGATCACGATCTCGGAGCCGGGATCGGCGTAGCGCCCGGCGTTGTCGAGCAGGTTGAGCAGGCAGTGGTGCAGGAGCTGCGGGTCGACGCTCACGAGCGGGAGGTCGGGAGGAACGTCGAGCCGGACCCCGTGACCTTCCAGGGCGCGCCGGGCATCGTGCGCCGCCCCCGTCACCGCGTCGCCGAGATCGGTCGCATCGATGTTCAGCTTGAGGGCGCCCGCCTCGACCCGCGCCATGTCCAGCAGGTTCGCGACGAAGCGGTGCAGCCGCGCCGCCTCCGCCTCGATCGTCGCGATCAGCGCGGGCGTCGCGCCATGGTGGAGCTGGGCGGCGGCCGCGATGACCGCGGTGAGCGGTGTCCGCAGGTCGTGGCTGACGGAGGAGAGCAGCGCGGTCCGCAGCCGGTCGCGCTCGCGCACCGCGCCGACGTCGCGCATCTCGTGCTCCAGTCGCAACCGTTCGAGGACGAGGGCCGCCTGTTCCACCAGGCTGGCGAACAGCGGCAGCTGGTCGGAGCGCAGCGCGTCGCGCCCCGCTTCGTGCGCGAGGCCGAGGACGCCGAGGACGCGGGCGCCGGCGACCAGCGGCTGGAAGAACCATTCGGACGCGGCGAGCGTCCCCGAACCGCGCCCGGCCGGCGTGCCGGTGTCATAGGCCCATTGCGCGGCGGCCATCTCCATCGTCTCCATGCGGTGGCCGGCGCCGTTGGCGGCCTGCACCGCCAGCCCGGCGCCCTCCGGCACGAGCATGACGGTCCGCAGGCCGAAGATCTGGCCGATCTCGCCGCAGATCACGTCCGCGACCGCGACCGGATCGTTCAGCCGGGTGAGGTGACGCAGAAAGCCCGCCAGCGCCGCGTTGGTGCGTGCGCTCGCGCCCGCGAGGTCGGCCTGCGCCCTGACGCGCGAGGTGAGCTGGCTGGTCGCGATCGCGATGCCGAGCAGCACCAGCACCGACACGACGTTCTCGGGATTGGAGATGGTGAGCGTATAGGTCGGCGGCAGGAAGAAGAAATTATACGCGACGCTCGATGCGAGGCCCGCGAACAGGCCGGTCCGCAGCCCGAACAGGCTGGCGGCCATCATCACGGGCAGCAGGTAGAGCAAGGCCACGTTGCCGACGTTCAGGACGTGGAACAGGGCGCTGCCGATCGCGGTGACGCCCGCGACGAGCAGGCTGGTCCACAGATACCCGCCCGGCGGCCCCCAACGTCCCGCCCCGCGCCGGACGGGGCGGCCCGGCCCGGCCTTCGGCATGGGCAGGACGTGGACGGCGAGGTCGGGCGTCTCGCGCACCAGCCGGTCGACGATCGAGCCGTGCCGGAGCTCGAACCAGCGCGACCGCTGCGACTTGCCGACGATGAGCTGGGTCGCGCGGGCCTCGACCGCATAGGTCTTCAGTCCCTCGATGACGTTGCGCGCCGGCACGGTGGCGACGGCGCCGCCGAGCCGGGTGGCAAGGTTCATGACCTCCGCGATGCGGCGGTGGTCGGCGTCGCCGAACGTCTGGCTGCGCGGCGTCTCGATGTATACCGCGGTCCACGGCGCATGGAGCGCGTCGGCGATGCGCTTGGCGGCCCGCACCAGGCCGTCGACGCCCGGCAGTTCGCCGACCGCCACGATCACGCGCTCGCCGGCGGCCCAGGTGCCGCCGACGCCCAGCGCCCGGACGTCCTCCAGCATCCGCGCATCGACCGCCTGCGCCGCGCGTCGCAGCGCGAGTTCCCGCAGCGCCGACAGGTTGGTCTTGGAGAAGAAGTGCGACAGCGCCCGCGTCGCCTCCTGCGGAAGATAGACCTTGCCGGCCTTCAGCCGCTCGATGAGTTCGCCGGGCGGGATGTCGACCATCTCGATCTCGGCCATCTCGAGGATCCGGTCGGGCACGGTCTCGCGGACGCGGATGCGGGTGAAGCTCGCGACCACGTCGTTGAGGCTCTCGACATGCTGGATGTTGATCGTGGAATACACGTCGATGCCGGCGTCGAGCAGTTCCTCGACGTCCTGGAACCGCTTGGGATGCCGGCTGCCCGGCGCGTTGGTGTGCGCAAGCTCGTCGACCAGCGCCAGTCGGGGCGCGCGCGCGAGGATGGCGTCGATGTCCATCTCGGCGAGGACGTGGCCCTCGTGCGCGATCTCGCGCCGCCGCACGATCTCATGGCCGCGCGTCAGCGTCTCCGTCTCCTGGCGCCCGTGGGTCTCGACGACGCCGACCACCACGTCGACGCCGTCCCTGAGCCGGGCGATGCCCTCCGACAGCATCTCGAAGGTCTTGCCGACCCCGGGCGCGGCACCGAGGAAGATCTTCAGGCGGCCGCGCCCCTCCTGCGTCGCCTGGCGCAGGAGGGCATCGGGATCGGGCCTGTCCCCGTTGGCCATCAGCCGCTCAGGACATCCAGCGCGCGGTTGAGCGCGAGGACGTTGACGTGCGGTTCGCCGAACGGCGACGTCGCGGTGTTCGCCTCGACCAGCGCCCGTACCTTCTCGACGGACAGGTTGCGCACCCTGGCGACGCGCGGAGCCTGGGCGAGCGCGCCCGCGGGCGAGAGGTCGGGATCGAGGCCCGAGCCGCTCGCGGTGACGAGGTCGGCCGGCAGCGGACCGGCGACGCCTTGCGCGCGGCGCCTGGCGACATCGGGCTTCACGCGGTCGACCAGCGCCCTGGCGGCGGGGCCGAGGTTGGAGCCGGACGATGCGAGCCCGTCATAGCCCCCCCTGGCGCTTGTGCCGGCGGCCGACGGCCGGGTCTGGAAATAGCGGTCGGTGGTGAAGGCCTGACCGACCACTTCGGAGCCGATCACCCTGCCGCCGACGGTCACTAGGCTGCCGTTGGCCTGGTGGGGGAAGATCGCCTGGCCGATGCCGGTCATCGCCAGGGGATAGCCGATGCCAAGCAGCAGGGCGAACAGGATCGTCATGACGATCGCCGGACGCAGCGCGGTGGTGAAGTCGTTGCCCATGTCGATAGCTCCTATGCGAGGCCTAGGCCGCCGACCGCGAGGTCGATGATCTTGATGCCGATGAACGGCGCGACGAGGCCGCCGAGGCCATAGACGGCGAGGTTGCGCGCGAGCAGCGGCCCCGCCCCCATCGGCCGGTAGGCGACCCCCTTCAGCGCCAGCGGCACCAGCAGCGGGATGATGACGGCGTTGAAGATGATCGCCGACAGGATCGCGGACTGCGGCGTCGCCAGCCCCATGACGTTGAGCACGCCCAGCCCCGGATAGAGCGCG
The DNA here is from genome assembly GCF_903643035.1 of Sphingomonas bacterium. GTDB lineage: Bacteria > Pseudomonadota > Alphaproteobacteria > Sphingomonadales > Sphingomonadaceae > Sphingomonas. The sequence continues at coordinate 9,976 of NZ_CAHJWW010000008.1, forward strand.
ACGAACATCGCCGGGATGATGGCGAAGTATTTCGCGACGTCGTTGGCGACGGAGAAGGTGGTCAGCGCGCCGCGCGTCATCAGCAGCTGCTTGCCCAGCCCGACGACCTCGATCAGCTTGGTCGGATCGCTGTCGAGGTCGACCATGTTGCCCGCCTCGCGCGCCGCCTGCGTGCCCGTGTTCATCGCGACGCCGACATCCGCCTGGGCGAGCGCGGGCGCGTCGTTGGTGCCGTCGCCGCACATCGCGACCAGCCGCCCGCCCTGCTGCTCCTTGCGGATCAGCTCCAGCTTGTCCTCGGGTGTGGCCTGCGCGAGGAAGTCGTCCACCCCCGCCTCCGCGGCGATCGCGGCGGCGGTCAGCGGGTTGTCGCCGGTTATCATGACCGTGCGGATACCCATGGTGCGAAGCTCGCCGAACCGCTCGCGGATGCCCGCCTTGACCACGTCCTTCAGGAAGATCGCGCCGAGCAGCCGGCCGTCCTTGGCGACCGCGAGCGGCGTGCCGCCCGCGCGTGCGATCTCGTCGGTGATGCGGCGCAGCTCGGTCGCGGCCGCCGTCTGCCCCGCGCCGGCGTTCGCCTTCAGGACCGAGTCGACCGCGCCCTTCTGGATCAGCGACCCGCCCGTCTGCACGCCCGAGATGCGGGTCTGCGCGGTGAACGGAATGACCGTCGCCCCGGCCGGCAGCTCGCTCGTGCGGATGGCGAACCGCTCGCGCGCCAGCACCACCACGGAGCGGCCCTCCGGCGTCTCGTCGGCGAGGCTGGCGAGCAGGGCCGCCTCCGCCATCTCGGCGTCGCCCGTTCCGCCGACGGTGCGGAACTCGCTCGCCTGGCGGTCGCCGATCGTGATCGTGCCCGTCTTGTCGAGCAGCAGCACGTCGATGTCGCCCGCCGCCTCGACCGCGCGCCCCGACTTGGCGAGCACGTTGAAGCGCACGAGGCGGTCCATGCCCGCGATGCCGATCGCGGACAGCAGCGCCGCGATCGTCGTGGGGATGAGCGTGATGAGCAGCGCCGCCAGGATCGCGACCGGGATGCTGCCCCCGACATAGCTGGCAAACCCGGGAATGGTGGCGACCGCGATCAGGAAGATGATCGTGAGGCCGGTGAGCAGGATCGTCAGCGCGATCTCGTTGGGGGTCTTCTGCCGCTCCGCCCCCTCGACCAGCGCGATCATGCGGTCGAGGAAGCCCTCGCCCGGGTTCACCGTCACCTTGACCCGGATCTCGTCGGAGATGACCCGCGTGCCGGCGGTCACGGCCGAGCGGTCGCCGCCCGCCTCGCGGATCACCGGTGCGCTCTCGCCCGTGATCGCCGCCTCGTTGACCGACGCGACGCCGGCGACGACCTCGCCGTCCGACGGGATCAGGTCGTTCGTCGAGACCAGCACCACGTCGCCCACCCGGAGCGCGCTTGCGGGCACGACGTCGAAGTCGTCGCCCTTGCCCTTCAGCCGCTTCGCGTTCAGTTCCGCCTTGGTGGCGCGCAGGCTGGCGGCCTGCGCCTTGCCGCGCCCTTCCGCCAGCGCCTCGGCGAAGGTGCCGAAGAGGACCGTCAGCCACAGCCAGATCACGAGCTGGAACTTGAAGCCGAAGGTCAGGCCGTCGTGGCCGACGACCAGGAGCACGGTGAGCAGCGCCGCCACGCAGGCGGTGGTGAACATCACCGGGTTGCGGATCAGTTCGGCGGGATTGAGCTTCAGGAACGCGTCCCTGATGGCGGGCGCCATCAGATCGGCGGTGAACAGCGACTTGGTCTGTGCGCGTGCCATGTCGGGGCGCCCTTACGAGAGGTGGCCGCGGATCATCTCCAGATGATCGGCGATGGGACCGAGCGCGAGGCTCGGCAGGAAGGTGAGGCCGCCCAGGATCAGGATGATCCCGACGAGCAGGCCGACCCACAGGCCGCCCGTGGTCGGGAACGATCCCGCCGACGGCGGCGTGTATTTCTTCGCGGCGAGCGAGCCGGCGATCGCCAGCATCGGCACGATGATGAAGAAGCGTCCGATCCACATCGCGACGCCCAGCAGGCCGTTGTAATAGGGCGTGCTGGCGGTCAGGCCCGCGAACGCCGACCCGTTGTTCCCGACCGCGCTGGTGAAGGCGTAGAGGATCTCCGAAAAGCCGTGCGGCCCCTTGTTGAGCGGTCCCGCCAGCCCCTGCCCCAGCACCGACGACAGCGCGGTCATGCCCAGGATGACGAGCGGCAGCACCGCGATGGCGAGCACCGCGAGCTTGACCTCGCGGCTCTCGATCTTCTTGCCGACATATTCCGGCGTGCGGCCGACCATCAGCCCGGCGACGAACACCGCCAGGATGGCGAACAGCAGGAACCCGTAGATGCCCGCTCCGACGCCGCCGACGACCACCTCGCCGAGCTGGATGTTGAACAGCGGGACCATGCCGCCAAGCGCGGTGAAGCTGTCGTGCATGGCGTTGACGGCCCCGCACGAGGCGGCGGTGGTGACGGCGGCGAACAGCGCGCTCGCGGCGATGCCGAAGCGCACCTCCTTGCCCTCCATGTTGCCGCCCGCGACGCCCAGGCCGTGGAGGACGGGATTGCCGGCGGCCTCCTGCCAGTAGCAGACGCCGGCGCCGACGAGGAAGATCACGATCATCGCCGACAGGATCGCCCAGCCCTGGCGCGTGTTGCCGACCGCGCGGCCGAACGTCCACGTCAGGCCGAAACCCAGGAGGAATATCGACAGCATCTGGACGAAGTTGCTGAGGGCCGTCGGGTTCTCGAACGGGTGTGCGGAGTTCGCGTTGAAGAAGCCGCCGCCGTTGGTGCCGAGCATCTTGATCGCTTCCTGGCTCGCGACCGGCCCGATCGCCAGCACCTGGCGCGCGCCCTCCAGCGTCGAGACGTTCACGGTCGCGGCCAGCGTCTGCGGCACGCCGCTCGCGATGAGGAAGATCGTGTAGACGATCGAGAGCGGCAGCAGCAGGTAGAGCGTGATCCGCGTGCAGTCCGCCCAGAAATTGCCCACCGTCCCCATGCCGTTCACCTGGGACTCGCGCCGCGCGAAGCCGCGGAACAGCGCGAAGGCGAGCGCGATGCCGGTCGCCGCCGACACGAAGTTGTGGATCGTGAGGCCCAGCATCTGGCTGAGGTTCGACATGGTCGACTCGCCCGAATAGCTCTGCCAGTTGGTGTTGGTCGTGAAGCTGACCGCGGTGTCAAAGGCGAGGTCGGGGCCGAGCCCCGCCAGCCCCTGCGGATTGCCCGGCAGCACGCCCTGCAGGCGCAGCACCGCATAGGTGAACGCCATCAGCACGACGTTGAACAGCAGCATGTGTACCGCGTAGCGGCGCCAGCCCTGCTCCCTGCCCGGATCGATCCCGGCGAGCCTGTAGAAGCCGGCCTCGACCGGGCCGAGGACGAGGTGGAGCGGCGTGCGCCGGCCCTCGTAGAGCGCGAACAGCCACGCGCCGGCCGGCTTCGTAAGCGCGAGCAGGATGGCGATGAAGCCCCCGATGAGGGCCAGGCCCTGGATGGTCATGTGCGGCGCTCCCTTCAGAAGCGTTCGGGGCGGATGAGCACCGCCACGAGATAGATGAGCAGGCCGACCCCGGTCAGCGCCGCGAGCCAGAGGTCGATGGTCATGGCGCTCTCCTCACGCGTCGTCGCAGAGCCTGGCGTAGGCGAGCGTCGCCGCCACCAGCCCGGCCATGATCGCGAGCCACATCACGTCCTGCATCGTTCCGTTCCCTTCGTGTCGATGGCGCGGTCAGAACCGCGTGCTGATGCCGGCATAGACCTGGCTGCCGGGGGTGAACCTGTTCAGGCCGAAGTTCCCGCCCAGGTCGAGCTGGAGGCGCGGCGACAGCAGATAGGCGTAGGCCACGTCCGCCGAATATTGGTGGATCGTGCCGGTCGGATCGATGTTGTGCGCGTTCCAGAACTCGGCGTAGATCGTGCCCTTCCCGCCCACCGCGTGCGACAGGTTGACGAGGCTGACCAGATTGGCGTGGTGGCCATGCCGGTCGCTATCGGCCAGGACGTCCACCTCCGGGCCGAAGTTGAGCAGGAACCCGGACGGCAGGGTGAAGATCACCGGCAGGATCACCCCGCCTTCCCACCGTTCGTTGCCGATGCCGAACCGCGCGGTGGGCGCCTTGACATAGGGGATCAGCGCGACCTGCGTCCTGGCGCCCGGCGCGGTGAACTGCTGCTTCAGGCGGACATAGAGGTCCCCGACGCCGCCCAGCGTGTCTCCCTGGCCATGGACCCGCACCGTCTCATAGGGTGCGATGTTGACCTCGATGTCGGTGGTCCGGCCCAGGCCGTATTTGATCGTGGGATTGGTGTAGAGGATCGTGTCGGTGTCGACGCCCCCCGACGAGAAGCGCGTCCAGTTGATCGCGTCGGCCTCGATCTGGATATCTCCCCGCGGCACCGTGCAGGCGACGTTGGCCTTTGTCGGACGGTCGGTGCAGATCGGGGTGGCCGCCTCGGCGGGAGCCGCGTCCGCGGGGCCTTGCGCCACCTGCGCCGCGGCGGGAACCGCCGTTGCCTGCGCCGTGGCAGGAACCGCCGTTGCCTGCGCCGCGGCGGGAACCGCCGTTGAAACTGCGACGACGCAAAGTCCGGCCGCGACTAGTCTCTTCATCGATAACCCCTGGTCGGCCACTCCGCATCGGCGCGGGTGGCGATATGTCAGGGGCGACCATCTGGCCGAAGCCGCATAGCAATTCGAGAGCGAATCCCGCCGATCGCATATAGGCGGCGTATGTTCGCACGATTTCCCGGCGACGATGACGACACGCCCGCCGCCCCCCCCCCCCCCGGACCTCCCGCACCGGCCGACGCCCGCCGCCGGAGTCGAGCGACGGGCGCACCCGGTCGCTGTGGAACGGCTTGACGGTTGCATGGACGGCGTCGCCCGTCTGGAATCAGTGTGCCGAAGCCTGTCCTGAGCGATGCGATCCGGCGCGGCGCCGGAACCGGAGCCGCCCGTTCCGGGGCGTCATGCGGCCGCCGCATCCGGGCCGAAGCGGCCGCCGTATCGGTCGAGCGAGAGGTCGGCCGTCGCGACCTCCGGCTCCGTCCCGCTCATCAGGTCCGCCAGCACGCGGCCCGAGCCGCAGGCCATCGTCCAGCCTAGCGTGCCATGCCCCGTGTTCAGGTACAGGTTGTCGATCGTCGTCCGTCCGATGACGGGCGTGCCGTCCGGCGTCATGGGGCGCAGCCCGGACCAGAACGTCGCCCGGCCGAGGTCGCCGCCGGGAAACAGGTCCATGACCGACATCTCCAGCGTGGCCCGTCGCTTGTCGGGAAGATCGGTGCTGAACGCGGAGATCTCCGCCATGCCGCCGACCCGGATGCGATCGCCCAGCCGGGTGATCGCGATCTTGTAGGTCTCGTCCATCACCGTGGACACGGGCGCGCGGCTCGCGTCCGCGATCGGGACGGTGAGCGAATAGCCCTTCACCGGATAGACGGGCAGGCGGATGCCGAGCGGCCGCATCATCGCGGGCGCATGGCTGCCGAGCGCGACCACATAGGCGTCGGCCTCGATCACGCCGTCGTCGGTGTCGATCCCGTTCACCCGCCCGCCCGACGACCGGATCGAGCGGACGGTCGTGCCATAGCGGAAGGCGACGCCGAGCCGCTCCGCGAGCGTGGCGAGGGCGCCCGTGAACTTGAAGCAGTCGCCCGTCTCGTCACCCGGCAGCCGCAGGCCGCCGACGAAGCGGTCGCGGACGGAGGCGAGCGCGGGTTCCGCGCGGACGCAGCCCGCGACGTCCAGCACCTCGAACGGGACGCCGTCCTGCCGCAGCACCTCGACATCCTTGCCGATCGAGTCCAGCTGCTTCTGTTCCCGGAACAGCTGCAGCGTGCCGCCCTGGCGGTCGTCATAGCTGATCCCGGTGTCGGCGCGGAGCGCGATCAGCTGGTCGCGGCTGTATTCGGCCAGCCGGACCATCCGGCTCTTGTTGATCGCATAGCGCACGGTCGTGCAGTTGCGCAGCATCTGGCCGAGCCAGATCGCCATGCCGGGATCGAGCCGGGGCCGCAGCACGAGCGGGGCGTGCTCCATCAGCAGCCATTTCAGCGCCTTGCGCGGGATGCCCGGCGCCGCCCAGGGCGACGCATAGCCCGGGCTGATCTCGCCCGCGTTGGCGTAGCTCGTCTCCAGGCCGGGACCGGCCTGGCGATCGACGACCGTCACCGAATGTCCCGCCTTCGCGAGGTAATAGGCGGAGGTGACGCCGATCACCCCGCTGCCCAAAACGACTACCCGCATGCCCTCGTCCCTCCCCGCGCCCGCGCGCCGTTCAACGGGCGGACCCGCTATGCCGCCTTCCGGAACGGGTGGTCGGGATCGTCATAGTTCACGGGCGTCATGTGCCAGCCGTCCTTGTGCTTCTGCCAGTAGAGCTCCTTCAGCTTGACGCTGATCGGCCCGGGACGGTCGTTACCATAGATCCGGTCGTTGACGCGAGCGCACGGCATCACCCCGCCGGCGGTCGTCGTGGTGAACACCTCGTCCGCGTCCATCAGCTCGTCGAAGGTGATCGGCGCGATGCGGGGCTCCAGCCCCAGTTCCGGGCACAGGTCGAGCACCGACAGGCGGGTGATGCCCTGAAGAGCGCCCCGATCCGGCGTCAGGACCGTGTCGCCCTTGACGATGAAGACGTTGAAGCCCGCGCCCTCCGTCAGGAAGCCGTCGTGATCGAGGAGCACGGCCGTGTCGTAGCCCTGGTCGTGAGCCTCGAACACGCCGCGCGTGAAGTCCCGCCACATGTAGTTCTTCAGCGTGGGGTCGAGCGAGCGCGCCGAGATGCGCGGCACGGTGGCGACCAGCAGGTGGGCGCCGCGCTCCTGCACGTCGGGCTTGATGACGTCGATCCACGGTATCGCATAGGCTATGAACGTGTTGTCGAAATCGGCCGGATTGCGCGAGCCGTAGACCCGCGAGGTCCCGCGCGTCGTCACCATGGCCACATAGGATTCCGGCTATGCCCAGGGTTCCTATTTCCTGGTGTCCGACAAGCTGCGCCTGATCGGCGGCGTCCGCTACAGCCACGAGAACAAGGCGTTCACGTTCACCGACTATGCCGACGGCGTACCGGGCACCTACAATTTCACCACGCCCTACAGCGTCACCACCGGCAGCCCGAGCTTCAACAGCCTCACCTACAGGGTGGGCGCCGAGTTCACGCCGAGCCGCCACACGATGGTATACGGCACGATATCGACGGGTTTCGAGTCAACCGCAGATAGTCCGGCTCCGAACGGTCCTTGTACATCATGTGCCGCCCGAGCCCGAGGTCGGGGCTGTCGAGCTGAAGCACCAGGCCCGCCGCCACGATCCCCTCGTATTCGGGTCTCATCGCCTCGGCGAGCGCCTCCAGATAGGCGTCATCGGTGGGATAGTGGTCGTTCGGCTGGAACAGGGCGATCACGCCCGGCGATGCGGCGTTCATGAAGGCGCCGGCGGGACCGTGTCGCTCGCGCGCCGCCGCGAACCGGTCGATGTCCTCCTCCAGCGGCTTCAGCGTGACGGGCGCGATGTCGCCGACACAGCGCGGCCGACGATAGGTGGGCGTCCCGCCGCTCCTCGCCTGGCGGTCGAGGAAGGTCGGAAAGTCCTCCAGGTCGGCGGGCGGCGACCGCCTGCTGTCGCCGTCGAACCCGGAGATGCGGTCCTTGATGTACGTGGCATAGGATATCTTGGACATCTCGCCGTCAGAGACGATGTCGACGCCGACCGCGACCTGCCTCGCGACGCAGGCGTCCACCGCGTCCGACAGCACGCGCAGCCGCTCCGCCGCATCGATCGCCTCGCCGCGTTCTTCCGCGAAGACGATGTCCGTCACCGCGGCGCTTCGCGGCAGCGAGCCGACATGCGTGGTCAGGATGCGGTCGGCCACTCTCGATCCCCTCGATGCCGTCCGTTTCTAATCCGCCGTCCGGCCACCGTCCAGTATCGGGCGGGTGCCGGCCATGGCTGCCGCGGCGCGCGCCGGCATCACGCCCGCCCCTCGATGTCGGCACCTGCGGGACCTGCCCCGCCCGGCGTCATCGAAGGTCGCGCTTCACGACCTTGCCGGCCGTGTTGCGCGGCAACGCATCCACGAACTCGATCGTCTTTGGCCGCTTGTAACCTGCAAGTGCAGCATTGCATGCAGCCATGATCCCCCCTTCATCAACAACCGCACCCCTGGCCCTTACGATCGCGGCATGCACGGCTTCTCCCCAGTCCGGATCGGCACGGCCGATTACCGCGACTTCGGCGACGCCTGGCACCTGATCGATGACGTTCTCGATCTCCCGCGGGTATACGTTGATGCCGCCGGTGATGATCATGTCCTTCTTGCGGTCGACGATGTAATAGCACCCGTCCTCGTCACGCCGGGCCAGATCGCCCACCGTGACCCAGCCATCGACGATCGCTTCCGCCGTCTCCTCCGGCCGTCGCCAATAGCCGTCGAACAGATACGGCGACCGGCTGAAGAGTTCTCCGACCGCGCCGTCGGGCACCGGGTCGCCCGCCTCGTCGCGCAACTCGACCTCGGTCGCGACGAACGGTGTTCCGACGCAGTTGCGCTTCTCGAGCTGGAAAGCCGGCCGGAGATTGGTGATGATGCCCGACTCGGTCGCGCCATAGCATTCGTACAGCAGGTCCTTTCCGAAATAGTCGGTGACGCGTTCCTTTGCCGCCTGAAGCAGCGGCGCGGCGTTCGAGATCATCGCCGTGAGCCGGTGGCCCCGCAACCGGTCCAGCGTCGACGCGGGCAGATCGAAGATGCGGTTGAAATGGGTCGGAACGAAGAACACGCCGGTTATCGTCTGTGCATGCAGGATCGCGAGCACTTCCTCGGGATCGAACCGGTCGAGCAGCGTGCATGTCCCGCCCATGTAGAGCGGGGCCAGCGCGAACGTCAGTCCGGCACCGTGGCACAAGGGCGCGAGGGCGAGGAAATGATCGTCCGGGCCGTAGCACCCATATTCGCTGGCCATGCCGAAGAATGACAGCACCCGGCTGCGATGGGAGATCGGGACGCCTTTGGGAAGTCCGGTGGTTCCGGACGTGTAGTGCAGCGCAAACGGATCCATCTCCGCCGCGACATCCTCGATCCCGCCCTCCACGCGCGCCAGTCGCTGCTCATACTCCGTTCCAAGGACGAGCAAGGGACCGCGCCAACCCGTCAGAAGCCCGGCGGATCGCGGATCGGCGACGACCAGCCTTGGTTCGCAATCGTTCAGGATCGCGGCCGCCTCGCGCTCGCCGACCCGCGGGTTGACCATCGCGACCGCGGCGCCGAGATCGGAGCCGCCGACCAGAACCTCTATGAACTCGGGGCGGTTCGCCGATATCAACGCGATCCTGTCGCCAGGGCCGATCCGCCAGTCGGTCCGCAGCATGGAAGCCGTGCGCGCCGCGCGCTCGACGAGAGCGGCATAGCTGATCGTCTGGCTTCCGAAACGCAGGGCGACCTTGCGGGGTTGGCGCCGCGCCGCCGCCCGCAGCCCGCGGCCAAGCGTGAGCGGTTCCGCAACGGTCACGCGGGCGCAAGCCCCAGCCGCGCCGACAGCTTCCTGAACACCGACAGCGCGTTCAGCCGCGTCACCCGGTCGTGGCTGTCGACCCTCAGGCCATGCGCAAGCAGTTCCTCGACGGCCCGACCCGGGTCGACGACCGGCCAATCCGTGCCGAACAGTACCTTGTGGCTGCCGTAACTATCCATGTAGCGGACCAGCGAGGGAGGCAGGTACCGGGGAGCATAGGCATCTATGCCGATAAAGACGTTGGGATGTTTCCACGCCATCGCGATCATCTCGTCCGCCCACGGCGTACCGACATGGATGCCGATCAACGCCAGGTCCGGGAAGTCGATCGCCACCTGATCGAGCAGGATCGGTCGTGCGACCGACGGCAGACGCAGCTCGCGACTGTAGACGAGATTCTGGCCCACCTGCAGCATGAACGGCAGGTCGAGTTCGCAACATTTCGCATAGATCGGGTACCAGCGGGCCGCATCGGGCGGCAGCGAGAACCAGTGCGGGTAAGCGTGCACCCCGACAAAGCCCAGCTCGACCGCGCGTTCGAGATCCCGCAGTTGCTTCATGCCCCGCGTGGGGTCGGCTCCGGCCAGGCCGGAAAACCGGTCGGGGTGCGCGTCGCACCATCGCGCAACCTGTTCATACGGAATGTCGAAGCTGCCGCGCATCCGCGGATCGCCGGCCCTGACCGCGATCAGCAGCGAATGCTCGATCCCTGCGTCGTCCATCTTGCGCAGGTAATCGTCCATGCCGACGCCACCACGCATCGCGGGGGGCATACGCACCTGCTCCATGAAGCCTGCGTCCAGGCCGGTCTGACCCGCAGCCACCTCCTCGGGACCGAACAGGTTGACGACGATGTCGATCACGCCTGCCATCAGTGGGTTCCCGCCATGTCGACCCGCGTCGTCAGCGCCCGCCGGTTTACCTGAAGGCGCAGCATGTCGGGCCGGGCGTAATGGCCAGCGGTGTCGACCCACACCTTGACCGACTTGATGTCGTCGAGATCGATCTGCGCCCTGACGAGACATTCGTCCGTCCCGGTCACCGGCCCGGCGACCGTAGTGGCGAAGGGATGGATGATCGCGCTCCAGCCACCGCCGGCTCCCATCAGCGTTTGTGGGCCGAGTTCCGTTTCGAGGAAGTCCAGCATCGCCTGCGTGACGGGGCTGGAGGCCGCGATCACGAAGCACTGGCCCGTGAGGGCGTGGTTGCGCATCATCGCCTCGATCTGGATATCGGCGACGGCGTCGAAGCCGGCCATCGTCGAGAGTCCGGGCCACAGCCCGGCATGCACTTCCTCGCCATCCTCGATGAGCGACTGTCGCGCCAGGTTCATGGTGTGCTCCCAACAGGCCAGCACCCCCAGTCGCCCGACCGAACTGTCGGCGACGATCAAGCCTGACCCGTCCCCCTGACCCCAGATGTACCGTTCCGCGTAGGTCGGCTTGATCTTGCGATGGACGCCGAGCAGACCGCCGTCGCGATCGATCATGACCGAGCTGTTGTAGCAGGTACGACTGTTCTCGCCCCGCTCGCTCGCGCCGATGACCACCGCGATGCCATGCTCGCGCGCCGCCTGCCGGAGCTTGGCGATCTCCGGGCCGTCGCGTTCAACGGACTGATCCTGATATCGGCGGTTCAGCTCGGCCTGCAGCAGCGGGGCATACAGGTTTATCCAATACGGAAAGCCCGGCAGGAACACTTCCGGGAACACGATCAGCTCGACCCCGTCCGCCGCCGCTCGCGCGATCCAGTCGATCGCCTTTTCGACGCTCGCGCTCGCATCCATGAAGACCGGCGCGACATGAGCGGCAGCGACGACTCGGAAGCGCGACATATCCCTACCTACACATTGATCTTGACTGTATACATTGAACCGTCACGCTTACAGGTAGCTGTCGGGTATGACAATCCCGAACAGGCCGTCGGTAAACAACACAAAGGCTGGTCCAAGCGGCGATGGCGTCAAGTCCGCCGACCGCACGAAGGCCACTCTGGAAGTCTCTCGCGATATCCGTTGTCCAGTGACGACGCGCGGTATCGCGGACATGCTCTATATGCCTCGCTAGAGTACGAAAGTATTACTGCCCAGCCTGATCGTCGGCGACGATTTGCGGTATGGCGAGAACAGGGCATCGTACTCCCAAGCTTTTTAACTCGGTAGTTGCTTGACGGATAGCTTCGTTTCGATCACGTTACTCGTATATACAGTCAAAAGACGGCCCTTGGTCGCATGGGCGCGAGTTCCCGAAGTATGTCGGACGACGTCCATGCTGCCCGCCGGAACGCCGCCGGCTTCGGGTTTCCTGAATTGGACGGACCAGACGCCTTGAGGGCCGCAAGGTCTCGGCCGAGGTGAAGTTCCGGATGCTGACCCCCTCTGGCGGAACACCGTCAACACAAGCTGCAGTGGATAATGCATACAAAGACCGAAAAGCCAAATAGAGATTAACATCGGTCGGACCAGCCTCAATAAAAACAAGTCGTCAGGTGCCAATCCGATCGAACCAGCAGAGTTCGGGCTTGGCAGACAAGATGCCGGCGGACAGCAGATGAGGGGGACGATCAACATGACAAGCCTCAACCAGGCCGCGGCAGTGGCATCCGGTCTGGCCTTGGCTCTCGCTTCGCTCTCGCGCGCCGAAGCCCAAGCGGGTCCGGCGCCCACCGGCGCCAAGGCTGCGCCCGACAGCGACGAGGTCGTCGTCACGGCGCGGCGTCAGGTGGAGAACCTGCGCGACGTGCCGGCGTCGATCACGGTGCTGACCGCCGCCACGCTGCGGCAGGCGGGCGTGGTGACGACCGAGCAGATCGTCGACCTGACGCCCGGCGTCACGATCGTGTCCAACGCCGCGCAGGTCGGGGACGCGCAGGTCAACATCCGCGGCATCAACGGCGCGCGCGACGCGGAGAACAGCGTCGCGCTGGTGGTCGACGGCATCCTCAAGACGAACACCGCGGCACTCAACTCCTACCAGGGCGAATTGCAGCAGGTAGAAGTGCTGAAGGGTCCGCAGGGAGCCTATTACGGCCGCAATGCCGCGGCGGGCGCGCTGATCCTGACGACCAAGAAGCCGGGCGATCGCCTGGAGGTGGACGGCAAGGCTTATTACGCGAACCACGACAGCGAGAACGTGCAGGGATCGATCAGCGGTCCGGTCACCGATCGGCTGGGCGCTGTGCTGTTCGGCAACTTCCGTCATACCGACGGCTTCTACCGCAACACCGGCCCGTCCCCGGCGGCGCGCGGCGATACCGTCGACAATTACCGCGGCTGGAACGTCGGCGGGCGACTGGTCTGGACACCGACCGACCGGCTCGAGGTGGACGCCAAGGCGCGCTATGGGGAGGTCAGGGCAGGCGCGCTCGATTACGACGTCGTGTTCTCGCTGCCGTCGTTCGCATCCGCGCTGGGCAGTCCCAAGTTCAACGAGGACGTCAACGATCACAAGACGTTCACCTTCAACCGCGACATCGCGGGGGTCGACCGGCAGCGCACGAAGGAAGCCTCGCTGCGCGCGACGCTCGACCTCGACTGGGCGACGCTGAGCGGGTGGGGCGCCTATTCCGACATCGACGAGGACTTCGTGTCCGATGCGGCCGCCGCCTCGCTCGGCCGATTCAACGCGACCGCGACCTGTCAGGCATCGACCGCGGCGCTGTTCGCGGCGGGCGTTACGCTGCCGGCACCGCAGTTCCTCGGGCCGACGCCTGCGGCGTCGTTGTTCGGCCCGTTCGGCCCGACCACCTGCGACGGATACCAGTATACCGTGCGCGATCAGCGCGACATCAGCACGGAGCTGCGGCTCGCCTCGAAATCGGGTCGGCCGCTCAAATGGTCGATCGGCGGCTATTACCTGCACATCAACCGGCATTTCGGCACGGCGATCAACGAGGACGACGGCGCCGGCGCGACGCGAAGCCTGTACAACGCCCCGGGTACGCTCAACCAGACGTCGCAGGACCTCGACGATCGCTTTCGCACCAACGTCTACGCCGGTTTCGGCTCGGTCGACTACAGCCTTGCGACCAAGCTGACCCTGTCCGCCGCGCTTCGCTACGACCGCGAGGAGCGTCGGGTGACGCCCCTGTCGCCAAACGCGGTCGATCCCGTCACCGGCGGTCCGGTCAACCCGGGCTTCGCGGTCGGCGCGATCGTCGCCAAGGCGAAGACCTATACCCAGTGGGAGCCCAAGCTGGCCGCCAACTACAAGTTCAGCGACGACCTCAGCGTGTTCGCCGACTGGGGCATCGGCTTCAAGGCGGGAGGCTTCAACAGCCAGGGCAGCGCGGCGATCATCGACCAGTATCTGAACGTGCCGCTGGGTGCGCGGATCAGCATCAACGATGACTACCGCTCGGAACGGTCGAGTGCTTTCGAGGCCGGATTCAAGGCACGCGCGCTCGACGGTGCGCTGCAGCTCGATGGTGCGGTCTACACCACGCAGGTGCACGACATGCAGTTCTTCGAGTTCTTCACCGGCGGTTTCGGGGTGTTGCGGGTCGTGTCCAACATCGACAGGGTCCGGCTGACGGGAGTCGAGGCCAGCGCGACCTATCGCCTGATACCGGGATGGACGGTGTTCGCGTCGGGAAACTATGTCGACAGCAAGATCAAGAGCAACCGCTCGCGCCCCGACACGGTCGGCAACCAGTCGCCCTATACCGCGAGGTACACGATCAACGCGGGCACCCAGCTGCTGCGGCCGCTGACCTCGCGCTATTCGGGACTGTTGCGCGTCGACTACCGGCTGACCGGGCCGACCTGGTTCCACACGGTCCAGGCGCAAAGCGAGCGCAGCGTGTTCGACCTGGTATTCCCGGGACTGGGCGTGGCGAACTACGCCGACACGCGCCGGAACGCGTTCGGGATCGTCAACCTGCGGGCCGGCGTTCAGACCCCGACGTTGTCGGTGACGGCCTTTGCGGAGAACGTGTTCAACAAGACCTATCTGAGCGAGGTGATACCGTCGCCAGAGTTCGGCGGCTCGTTCGTCTCGCCCGGCGACCGGCGCAGGATCGGCATCGAGCTGGGGGTGAACTTCTGAGCGAGCCGAGGCTCTACGGCCGGATCCGGGATGAAGCCCCCACAGGGACAGATGGGCTATTCGCCGTCGCGACTCAGGCGGCGGCGAGCGGGTCGGCGCCCCAATAACGGATGGGCGTCGGGCCAGCGGTCATCGCCGCCAGCCTGTCCAGGTCTCCCCGCTCGCCACGGAACGCGACATAGGCCTGGTGATGCTGCGTCGTCTCCCACTCCTGAAGAAGGATGAACTCGTTTTCGGCGGTCTCGCTTTTCAGGAGGCGGATGCCGATGAACCCATCATGCGTCCGCGTCTCGGCGAACATGCCGCCAAGCGTCGTGACGAAGTCATCGGCGCACTCCTGCCTGATGACCCAGGTCGCGGTACAAAGAACGGACATCGTTCATCCCTCCAGCCGTCCACCTTCGCCCCGCCAGACGACGCTCGCCGACAGCGCCATGCATGCGTGGTGATCGGTACATAGGCTTGTCTCGTAGCATATGCTGCATGGAACCGCTTGACCGTTCGTAACGACCAACCCGACGCCACCATCGAGCGCATGGCCGACCATGCAGTGGCGAAGGGCCTGGATCGGGCATGGACCGCAGTGCCGCGGGCGACGCGCCACGTACAAACACCTGTGACATAAACCTTTTATACTGGCGGCTTCAGAATTTGACGGCAGACACGCCCTCGCGCCCTGACTACCGCCGCGCAGATCCGTCGGCGGCAGACCGGCATCGCAAAGGGTCAAGCCATGCCGTTCCGCCGTTCCCTCGCCATCGCCATGCCCGGCCTGGCGCTCGCCGCCGCCTCCCACGCCGCCGCGCAGCAGGCGCCCGCGCAAGCGGGGCAGACCGCCGCCACTCCCGCCGGCCCGGACCATGAACAGGGCGCGGCGGGTCCGGCCGACGAGACGAACGACATCGTCGTCACGGGCACGCGCACCGCCGGCCGTTCGCGGCTGGACAGCGTGTCGCCGGTGGACGTGCTGAGCGCCACCACGCTGCGCCAGCAGGGCACGACCGAACTCGCCGCCGCGCTTCAGGCCGTCGCGCCCTCCATCGATTTTCCCCGCGCCGCCGCGGTGGACGGCACGGACGCGATCCGCCCGGCGACGTTGCGCGGCCTGTCGCCGGACGAGACGCTGGTTCTGGTCAACGGCGTGCGCGGGCACACCAGCGCGCTGCTCAACGTCAACGGCTCGGTCGGTCGCGGCGCGGCGGCGGTGGACCTGAACACGATCCCGACCGTGACACTCGACCGGATCGAGGTGCTGCGCGACGGCGCGTCGGCGCAATACGGGTCCGACGCGATCGCGGGCGTCGTCAACCTGCGGCTGCGCGAGGCGCGCTCGGGCGGCGGCGCGCAGGTCGACTACGGCTTCTACGACACGGACGTCGACACCGCGCGCGGCAGCCGCAGCGTCAAGGGCGAGCATGCCGTCACCGTCTCGGGCTGGCAGGGCCTGGGGCTGGGCGAGGACGGGTTCCTGACGCTGTCGGGCGAGTTCCTGCACCGCGAGCCCACCAACCGCGCCGACTTCGACCCGCGCGTGACGCCGACCCAGGTCACCGGCCGCTTCGGCGACCCGCGCGAGGAACAGTACAGCCTGTGGGCCAATGCGGGCTATGGTCTGGGCGGCGGGTTCCGGCTGTACGGCTGGTTCGGCTATACCGACCGCGACACGCGCTCCGCGGCGTTCCCGCGCCTCGCCGCCGCCGCCACCGTCCTGGCGGGCTATCCGGGCGGCTTCCTGCCGATCATCAACACCAAGTCGCGCGACATCAACTCGGCGCTGGGCGTCAAGGGCGACCTGGGCGGCTGGAGCGTCGACGTGTCGGCCAGCTACGGGCGCAACGCAATCGACTTTCGCACGCTGAACTCCGCCAACTACGCCTATGGCTCGGCGACGCCGCACGACTTCTACGACGGCAAGCTGACCTACGACCAGCTCGTCGGCGGGATCGACGTCAGCCGCAAGTTCGACGTGTTCAAATCGCTCAACGTCGCCTTCGGCGTCGAGGGCCGGCGCGAGAGCTTCGCGATCGGCGCGGGCGAGCTTGCCTCCTACGCCACGCCGCCCGC